>CANMHZ010000001.1 GCA_947497635.1 Helicobacteraceae bacterium
TAGAACAGCGACAAATGGGCGTTCAATAGCACCAAAGATACTCGCTCCGCCCTCGGTACAATTATAAGTGACAATTTTTGTGGTAGCAGTATATTCAATATCTTTTTCGAAAAAGTTTCGGAACATATTCCAAACTTGCGTGGTTTTTATAAACCCTCCTCCTCCATATTTGGTGACTAATAGATCACTATCACGATGTTGAACTTCATTTTCACTGAAAATATGCCCTTTGGCATGGCTTTTACCATCTTCCGCATACGCCAAATCCTGTCCTATTAAGAGGATGTTCTCATGTTTCATATAGTACGCCACTTGAAAGCCCAAGTTGGCTGCACTCATCCCCGAACCAACATATCCATAATCAGGCATCTCAAAAAATCGCATATAACTCAATGGACGCATAGCTAACACCAACTTTGTCCCTTTTAAGTTCTCAATAGTTTTGCGGTGAGTTAACGAGGAGACGACAAAATACGTATGTTTTTTAACTTCAGGAGAAATGGTTTCAAAAAACTTAGACGTTAGTTCTACTCGTTCCATGGAAACAACTATATCAGGAAGGATGCCGTGTTGTTGTAAAATTGGAAGAGAAGCATCGATACAAATAAGGGTCATATAAGGGGCGTATTGCTTCAGAAGGGGAAGCTGTTTTGCTAACGAGGGGCCTGTTGAGATAATCACCGCATGTTTGTTATTATTGTTTGCAATAAGGTCTTGTACTTTATAGTTTGCAATCATCATGGGTAGATTGTAAACGTGCTGTTCAATCCCGATGAGCGCATCACTCGTATCATTACCATGACTAAGTACCATTTGTCGCAGTGCACGTATCAAAAGCTGATTCATCTCTTGTACATCACGTTCGTAGTGGTAGTAAAATGGGGAATGAAAATGAAGATCATAAAGTTTGACGTATGGTTTAATATCCCCTTTGTACATAATATTGATAGCATCTCCGTATGTCATTTGAGACGAGAGTTTAAGGATTATTTTTCCATCTAAAATCTCTTCAGAAAGATCCATAAAGTTGAGTGCAATATAGAGAATCTCAGGCTCAGGCTCAATGATGACAATATGTTTTCGGATAGGATTAGAAGCAATTACTTTTGCCAAAACACCATTTCCAATCCCATAATAAAAGAGAACGGGATAACGTGAAAATTCTTTTTCTACATGATCAATAGCCGATTCAATATCGTGAACGGGATTCTCATACATATAGCGATGAGATTCATTATGAATAATATTGATCTCAATTGGATCTTTACCCTGAAAGACGGAGAATGTCGTATTGGTTTCAAGGGCAAAAAGGGTTGTAGCTAATACAGGGTTAACAACCAGTAAAGCGGCGATGTTATTTTCATAAATAGTAGGTTGCATGCAAACTCTTAGGGTAGATAGAATACCAAAGATTATCGTGTTTTATCTAAAATGTTCCCACTCTAAGGGAGTACCTTTTGGCATATTGGCTACAAACTGTTTCCCTAAAATCTCAGGGAGATATTTCGGTGCCAGTCCAAACCCTGGACGAACCGATCGGACATTTGCTGTGGTAAGTACTTCCCCCTCTTGTACATCTTCCGCAACAAAGAGACTACGGGAAAATTCACGTGATTTGAGGCTTTTAGGAGAGAGATCGTAGGTTACTTTTCCCAATAGTTTTTCCGTATCGCGTACCGCATCAACCATTGCTTTGAATTCGTGCGGTTCCAAACTAAATGCACTGTCCGCTCCCCCCATTGCACGATCTAAGATAAAATGTTTTTCGATGACCCGTGCTCCGAGAGCCACGGCGGCTATAGGGGCTGCAATGCTCATCGTGTGATCGCTCAATCCAACACTTACCCCAAAACGCTCCATCATATCGGAGATGGTGAGGAGGTTCATCTCTTCTAAATCGGCAGGATAGGCAGAGGTACATTTTAGGAGAGTGATTTGATCATTCCCTACACGTCGGCACGCATCCAATGCCTCTTCAATATCACTGAGTGTCGCAATTCCCGTAGAGATAATAATCGGCTTCCCTTTGCGTGCTGTATATTCAATGAGGGGGATGTCGGTGATTTCGAAACTGGCAATTTTATACGCGGGGACATTAAGTTGTTCCAAAAAATCAACAGCGGTTGGATCGAAGGGGGAAGAGAACGACTCCATTCCCAAACTTCTAGCGTGATCAAAAAGTTGTTTATGCCACTCCCAAGGGGTCATTGCTTCGGCATAAAGCTCATAAAGCTTTCTATTATCCCAAAGGGTTCCTTGGGAGATAGTAAACATATCATTATCACAATCAAGGGTGATGGTATCGGGGGTATAGGTTTGGAGCTTGATCGCATCCGCACCTGCTTCTTTCATCGCTGTGATTGTGTCAAGTGCAGTTTGAAGTGAACCATTATGATTGGCAGAGAGTTCGGCGATGATAAAAACTTTTTCGTTGAGATTGTGGTTACCGATTGTCATTGCATAGCTCCATCGTGATAATTTCTTTATTGTGATAAAGATTCCGATTTGTTTGTGTAAAATCAAATGTTGCGTATAAATGTTTGGCTTTTTCATTATCACTAAACACTGTTGCGATAAGCTTGGAAACATGCAGCATCGTAAACGCATAGTCGATTAATGTCACCATTAATATTTTGCCAACACCGTACATACTAGGATTACCATAGATTCCAAACTCTGCCGAATCCTCCGTAATAGCGGTAAAGTCGATAACACCAAGGTATTCCTCATCACGTTGAACCAAAAAATAGCGTTTATCCGATCCGTTTTTTAGCGATTCAATAAAACTTAGATGCTCATCCATAGAAATTGTATCGTGATGAAGCATCCATTGTCGAACGTCAGGGTGATTACGCCATGAGAGGATAATCTCTTTTTGAGTTCCATCAAGATTTGTAAAGTTGAGTAATTGTATCGACATCCCATTCCTCTCTTACATCATAGTGATGTTCTTTTAAATAATGAAAAATATCATTCTGATTTTCGGCGGTTTTGATGGCAACAAACGGGATTTCCATAAAGAGAACTTCATGAACCATTACACTAGGGGTGATAATGGCAAAACGGCTTTGATGGAGAAGTTTGGCAACGTCATTGGCATTAATATGCAAGGTAATATTCTTTTTCTCGTTGACGTAGTTTTCAAGTTCATTTAAATGGGCATTTGAAGTTGTCGTTATGACACATACTCTCAATCCTTCACCTAACGTTTTTAAAATTTCAGGGGTGATATTGGCGGTATCCGCTCCCCCCATAGCAATAAAAATATCGTAAACTTTTTCTCTTGAAATCGTTTTCTCATGTTTAAACTCATCGCGTATAAGAGTGTAATCACTTCCGCATTGAAGTTCACAATAGGTGGGGACTAAGCCACTATAGCGGTTTTTATCGGCTGAAATATTGTGGTTGAGGAGAATATCACAATAGTGTTTTTCATACGTGTCATCCAAGCTCATAACAATAATCCCAGTCTCTTCTTTAACCTGCTTTTCAAATACCTCATCGATATCATAATGATCTAAAATCACCATCTCTATTTTTTGAGCTTTAATAAGTTCAATAAGCTCTTTAGGATCATTCGATTTGAGAATATGGACGGGATAGGGGATTTTATCGATAATATTACCACGTAAATCTTGACATGCAAAGGTGATATTGGCATCAGGATAACGTTGCGAGAGAACAAGATCGCGCATGATATGCCCAAGCCCGATTTGGCTGGAGGAGTCGGCACGAAATAAGAGATTCATTAGGAGTGAAGCACTCTGTACATTAGCTCTGCCCGCTCCCAATCTTCTAACGTATCAATATCCTGAACCAAATGGCGAGGCAAAACAATCGTTGTTGCTGCTTCTGAGAAAATCGGTTTTCCCTCTAGCCATGCCTCACACGTCCCCCAGTAAAATTGTCCTACATCGTGATACGCCTCAGGTAAATCTTGGCTTCGTGTCGAAAAGTGTTCAGGATAAAACATCTGAACATTGCCCTCTTCGTCACGCTTCACCCCTCGAAAAATGGGGAAAGGAAAAGTTGTAACAGGGAAGGCATACTGTTTGTTATGTGTTAGTAAAGCGTTATAGGCGCTGACAATATCTTCACTACGGATAAATGGAGCCGTAGCATAGATGCAGCATACGGTGTTGATACTATCACCCTGCTCTTGCAGTGTTTGAATCGCATGGGCAATGACGGGGATAGTAGCGGTATGATCATCACTAAGTTCTTTTGGACGGACGAAGGGGACTTTTGCCCCATATTCTTTCGCAATTCGTGCAATCTCTTCATCATCGGTACTCACAATGATTTTATCAAAAAGTCCACATTCTTGTGCCGCTTCAATACTATAGGCGATCATCGGTTTACCATGAAAAAGCTTGATATTTTTTCGAGGTATCCGTTTGCTTCCTCCACGGGCAGGAATAATAGCAACACGCATTAAAAACTAGATCCCCGAAACGCATATTTTTCAATAATTTCTAAAACCGTATCGGCAACGTATTGAGCATTTTCCATCGTCATTTTCTGATGGCAGGGGATAGAAAGCTCACTACGATAAAAAAGCTCTGCACTACTTAAACGCATCTCACCGTAACGCTCTTTGTAAAAGCTGTTTTGATAAATGGGTTTGTAGTGAACTTGTACCCCTAGCCCTCTCTCTTGCATTTGCGTAAAAATTTCCTCTTTCACGCAATGAAGCTCAGGAATGAGGAGAAGAGGATAGAGGTGACGAGCACTTTGTTCGTTGACATCGATGTGAATAGTCGTAAAAAGTTTGTGATTTTCAAATCGTTCATCATAGTAGCGACCGATGGTTTCACGGATATTGATAAAACGGTCAAGCTTATGAAGTTGTGACAGCCCCAATGCGGCAGCAAATTCGGTCATGCGATAGTTGTGCCCCATCATGACCATATCCGAGTTCCACAGCTGTTTTTTGACCATCCCATGAGAGCGAAAAAAGCGCAATTTCTGAGCAAACTCTTCATTATTCGTAACAACGGCTCCCCCCTCACCCGTCGTGATCGGCTTGATAGCATGGAAACTAAAAATCGTCATATCGGCGAAAGAACCGATTTTTTGATGGTTAATATCACTACCAAACGCATGGCAAGCATCTTCAATAACGAGAAGATTGTGCTTTTTAGCAAGAGTATTAATGGCATGAATAGCAACAGGTTTACCTGCAAAATCGACAGGAATAATGGCTTTTGTTCTGGGAGTTATGAGTGTTTCGATAAGGGTCTCATCAATATTTCCATCACTTTTGATGTCACAAAATATCGGTTTTGCTCCCAATGCGATTGCCATATTGGACGTTGCAACAAAACTAATGGGGGTCGTAATAATTTCATCCCCCTCACCCAAACCGCATACGGCATAGGCTCCATGGAGCGCTGAGGTAGCAGAATTAAATGTGACACAATATTTGGCACCGACCGTGTGGGCAATTGCCTCTTCAAACTCTTCGACTTTAGCGCCTTGTGTTAGATGAGAAGATCGTAATATTTCAACAACAGAGGCAATATCATCCTCTTCGATGAGTTGAGTGGAGTATGGAATCACGTCTATTTTTCCTCATCTTGGGTAAGGGCTATTTTCTCTAATAACTGCTCCGAGGTAAGCCAATCACTATTGGTATCGGAACTGTATTTAAATCCATACTCGACAGGCTTGCCTATTTCTCCACAATTATTGAGACTAAAATCCGCCTTTTCTGTAAATAAAATAGTAGGTTTGATAACATAGTGGTCGTGAAATTCCAGCGTCAAATGAGAATCATCACGGGGGCACATCACCTCGTGCATCTTTTCTCCTGGACGAATTCCTACATTTTTATGGGGGAGATGGGGAGCAATAGTGGTGGCTACATCACTTACTTTCATCGACGGGATCTTAGGGATAAAGGTCTCCCCTCCGTGCATCCGCAGGAAATTTTTGAGGACAAAATCCACCCCCTCTTGAAGGGTAATCCAAAACCGTGTCATCCGCTCATCCGTAATCGGTAATTCTGTCGCTCCCTGCGCAATTAGCTTTTCGAAAAAAGGGATAACTGAACCGCGAGAACCTAGAACATTACCATAGCGAACGACCGCAAAACGGATATCTTGACCTCCACGAATATTGTTTGCAGCAACAAAGAGCTTATCGGATGCCAGTTTCGTTGCACCGTAGAGATTGATAGGACTTGCGGCCTTGTCGGTTGAGAGAGCGATAACACGACTCACCCCACAATGCAACGATGCGTCAATAACATTTTGGGCACCGTTGATATTTGTCTTGATACACTCCATCGGATTGTATTCCGCAATAGGAACATGTTTGAGAGCCGCCGCATGAACAACATAGTCAACCCCGTTCATTGCACTAATCAGACGCTCTTTATCTCGAACATCTCCGATAAAATAACGCATACAGGGATCATTGAACCGTTGTGCCATCTCATATTGTTTGAGTTCATCACGGGAGTAAATAATAATTTTGTTAGGTTTGTACTGTTTTAAAATTGTTTTAACAAACTGTTTCCCAAAACTGCCCGTTCCGCCAGTGATAAGAATATTTTTTCCGTTGAGCATTAATTTGTCCTGTCGACATAGATAATAAAGTTAAGCAAAAACAATACCAATATTACTAACTCGCTGTCCCATTAGCAGCCATACTAATTTGCTGTTCCAAAGAGCTGAATTGATTAGTCAATTTAGTCATCATAGCATCATACTGCGCAAATCTCGCGGTCATGGTTGCATATCGAGCATCCAAAAGTGCTTGTGCTTTCGTTTTACTATCCGTAAGATTCTTAATTTGATCAGTTCCATCCGTCGTTAGAAGAGACATTGTCCCACTCGCTTTAGTGTAGTTATCCATGAGAGTAGACATAGAGGTAAAAAGCCCATCAACGCTCGTTGTGTTTCCTGCTTCATTGGTTGAGGTCATCCCACTAAAGAATTTTTCTGACAAGGTTGCATTTTTATTAAATTCTGTTGTAAAAGTAGAACTGTTAAAGGTCATAGTGCCCGTCTGATCCAAATCTATCCCAAATTGAGTAAGAGCAAGTCCATCAGAATTTACAGAGGTCAAGAGCCTATTAATCTCACGCGTTATACCGTTAATCGTGCTATCACCATTAAAAATACCGACTTTTCCAGCCGTTGTATCGGTTGTCGTCATACTCGTGAGTTGCGAGGTTAATGAATTATAACTTTGAACAAAAGTACTGAGTTCATCACTGACTGCTTGAACATTTTGAGAAATTCCAATATTGGCAGAACCTGCATCTTTGAGAAGATTAATGGAAACACCAACAACTACGTCAGAAATCGTGTTAGTAGGACGGGTTATGGTAATGCCATTGTACTTAAACGATGCGTCCGATGCTTTTTGAATCTCACTAGCAGATACCGTTGTGTTTGTTATCCCACTCGTAAGAGAAGAATCTAAAAATCCTCCTGAATCACTCACACTTAATGTGGAATCTTCTCCCGTCGCCGTGGAACCGATAGAAAGTTGATACGATGATCCCGATTGCCCTATCGAAGCAACATTACTTCCCACAGCAGTATTAATACTATCCGCTAATTGTTGAAACGTAGTCGTTTCATCGTAAGATACTGAGTAGTTCGTATTATTCATCGTAATATTATACGTCCCAGCAGAAGTTGCACCGCCAGCAACGAGATCACTGGTTGATGAAAATAGACCACTTTTTATATTATCCGTTTGCTGGAGTGCTCCATCCAATGAGCCCCCCACCGAATCGCTCATCGTAATCTTTTGGTCTGCCCCCGTTGTTCCTGAGGTTAAAACGAGTCGTGTATCACTCGTCCCTACTTGCAAGGTTGATGCGGTAATTTTACCTCCCGTTGCAATAGTAATTGCATCTTTAAGATCGTTTAATGTCATACTAGAGGTGTAACCAATTTTATAATCAGTTCCCGCCATCGAGAGGGTCATTGTTCCATCAGCTCCAGAAGCGACCGTACTATCACCTGATGCAAATTTCCCTGACTCAACAACCTCTTTTTGTGCCATAACAGTATTTGAAATGGACATAGATTGCACGGCAACCCCGCTTGTAGCTGTGACACTGACCGAATCGGTATTCCCCGATACGGTTCGTTGTTGATACAAAGCATCATCATCTAGTGCTTTTACGCTACTTTTAAATGTCGTCAATAGGCTATTTAAAAGACCGATGGCACTATTTTTTTGTGTTTGAAGCGTAACCTTGTTGTCAATTGGGGTAATTAACCCAGCGGTATCCGCAGCTTTAAGCTTATCAATAATATCGCTGGTCAAAACCCCTGCCCCAGCTCCTAATGAAGCGATTGCCATGATAAATCCTTTTATCGTAATAAGTGCATATCGACTAAAATAGTTAAAAATTTAATTCTTTTTTTCGCTACACTTACACTATGGCAAAAAAAAAGAAAAAAATGATAAAACTCAATCAATCTATCCGCCATTTTTTTGGTGATGAAGGATTTGATGAGGGGATTGAGAGGGTACCTACGGATACCCTTATTGCGTTGGCACATACACTGGGGATTTTTGATGGAACGACCAGTAAAGAGGTGCTTGTTAAATCGTTTCGGAGATTATGGTCGGAGGGGGAAGCAGAAAATCGCTCTCTTATTGTCGATTTTTTTACCCACAATGGTAAAGTCTATCCGAATCCGAAACCACGAGAAAAACCGCATGAGAGAGAAGAGCGAATCGATGAACTTCTTGAAAACATTAATCTGACTCGTGATGAGCACGTGGCATTGCATGCGGCGTTTGGGGATATTCGTACCCGTAAAATCACCCCCGAAAAAGTAGCATCCAAGCTGGAGCATATCCGCTATCTTCAAAAACGGGAGATTTTAGAGAAGGCGGTGGAGGGGAAATTTGATTACGATGACCGTCTCGAATTTTATGCCTCTATCCGTTACGATGTAGGGGATGAACATTTCAGCAAAATTCATGTTCTCAAAACATCCGCATTGGATAATATACGTCTGCATGAAGAGAATGTGGATGTTTTAACTCATGAGATTGCTCTCCTCAAAGAGGAATTTACAATTCAAAAACAAACACAAATCAGTGCTTTCCTTGGGTCATTAAAACTGGATAATCACCGCTATCTCACCCATGATGAGATTATTACGGCGCTCAAAAGTGCCCCCCCCTCCAATAAAAATATTTTCTTCCCCCTTACAATGGAGACGTTGAAACGGGTATTGCCCGCCCACGCTATTGGAATCGAATTTGTAGGGGAGGAATTACTCATTGAGTATCCTCAAGCGATTGCCCTACCTCATCATAATGAGCCGTTGTTTCACACGACGCACCTGCAACTGAGCCATTTTGAGATCACTCGTCTGATATGGAGTGAAGAGGATTTGGTATTTGATGAACAGTTCGAGGTTCAAGGAAAAGAGCTTCGAGAAGTATTCTTGCGAGAACTGGAGGGATTAATAGCGGAGTGTCGTGACCATGCGAAACTGTTAAACCTGAGCGATGCTAATCTCTATGAAATGGTGTATGAGATTTTACTTCCTCAGCTTACCGAATCGCTTCATATCAGCACCAAAGTAGTGCGTCGGGTACTATTCGCCTTTGATCGACGAATTGCTAGTGAATTGCTCAAAAAACAGCGACAAGAGTTATTGGCACGAACGGTACGGGATTTTAAAAACCTCTTTCCCCTTGCTCGTTCGCTTCGGCGTAAGCTTGTCTTACATATCGGACCTACCAATAGTGGTAAAACCTATACGGCGATGGAACAGTTGCGCCGTGGGGGGACAGGATATTATCTTGCCCCTTTGCGTCTTCTTGCACTTGAGGGGTATGAAGATCTGCGCGACCATGGGATTACTGCTTCCCTCATTACGGGGGAAGAACAGATTGTCGATGAAGATGCGACCCATATTAGTTCCACTATCGAAATGCTCAGTTTCGAGACCGAGGTTGATGTGTGTGTGATCGATGAGGTACAGATGATCGGAGATAGAGATCGCGGATGGGCATGGGCGAATGGAATTATCGGAGCCCCTGCCAAAGTCGTCATTATGACAGGCTCCCCCAACTCTCGTGAAGCTATTGTCGCATTGGCACAGTATTTGGGTGAACCGTTGGAGATTATCGAATTTGAGCGTAAAAATCCTCTTGAACTATTAACTCACGTTACCTCCATCAACGCGATAGAACCCCAAAGTGCCATTATCGCCTTTAGCCGTTCCAATGCGTTGCGTCTCAAACAACAACTTTCGCAAACCTATAAAACAAGTGTGATTTACGGCAATCTCAGCCCTGAAGTACGTCGCGAAGAGGCCCGCCGTTTCCGAGAGGGGGAGACCGAGATTCTCGTTGCCACCGATGCGATTGCGATGGGGCTTAATCTCCCTATCAAAACACTCCTCTTCTCCAAGGCTGATAAGTTCGATGGGCAAAGCCAGCGCACCCTCACTGCCAGCGAAATACACCAAATATCGGGACGGGCAGGACGATATGGATTGGAAGAGAAAGGGTTTGTCGGGGCACTTTCACCTGATGTTCTACGCAAAATTACCCCACTGTTTTCCAAAGAGGCAGAAATTATCAAAATTCCGTTTAATGTCATGGCAAATTTTGACCACATTCAACTCGTATCGACCATCTTAGAGGAAAAATCGCTCTCGGCTATCCTTCACTTTTTCGTTGATAATATGAAGTTTGAAGGACCATTTCGGGCGACGAATTTGGAATCTATGTCTGAAGCTGCGGCGATTGTTGACCGCTATGACCTCGATATGCGCACCAAATACACTCTCTCTACAGCACCTCTCTCTACGGGATCAATATTGGTAATGGCGGCATTCGAGCGGTACGTTCGGGCATTGGCGCAAGCAAAACCGATTGCTTATATCCCGCCACGCCATTTGGGGTCACACGCCCAAACAACCGAAGAACTCCAAGAGGCAGAGGATCAGATCAAAGAGATTAGTTTGTATCTATGGCTTTCGTATCGTCTGGGAGAATTCTTTGTAGATAGTGAAAAGGCTCGTTCGTATCGGGGGGAGCTGAACCGTTTTATCGAAAATTCTCTCAAACAAAGCCATTTCGTCCCCCGTTGCAAAACGTGTGGAAAACCGCTGGCATTGGGAAGTGAATTTAGTATTTGTCAAAGTTGTTTCTATAATCTTAACCGTGCAAAAGCAAAAATAGCAACGCCTACAAAAGGGTGGGGTAAATCTTATCCGCCAAAGCGCCCCTAAGCAGGTTCTTTATGCTGCTGCATTCGGATAAAGGCATCGACAAACGTCATATCCAGATGTTGTTGCATTGTGTCTTTCATGAGATGCAATGCAGCACACGAACCCAATCTATCTTTATAAGAACGCTTGGTTGAAAGGGCATCAAAAACATCACATACACCGATGATTCGAGCGAATAGGGTGATCTTTTTCCCTCTGATTCCATCGGGATAGCCACTGCCATCAAGCTTTTCATGGTGATGTCTGATCCCATCAAGGATTCGTTTGTCCTCTATTCCGAGCTTTAATGCGATTTCATATCCATAACTAGGATGGAGTTTCATCAGTTCAAACTCAGCCGTGGTGAGTCTCCCATTTTTATTGGTAATAGCATGATCAACAAGGCTCTTTCCCAAATCATGCAATAATGCCGCTGTTCCAAGTTCTTCAAGCACTTTTTCTTCCAGCTTCAAAAATGACCCTAAACTTAGAGAATAAACACATACATTGATTGAATGCGTTTGGGTATAATAATCATACGAGGCAATTTTCATAAGGGATTCTATTGCACGGGAATCACTAAAAATGGTACTGATAAAATTATTGACCACTTTTTTCGATTTGGGGACATTTTCAAGAGCTTCGGGATTATCAAACAGCTCATCCACAACAACAGAAGCTTCATGATAAATCACCGCTGCTTTTTTCGTAATAGAAATATGAGTATTGTTGGCTACAGATCGGATCGAATCACTGATAAAGCGTTCATAAAGCATTAAATCACTGCGTTGAATATAAAGGCGTTCGGCTCTATCTATTTTATTTTTCATGACAAGGCTAATGGAATGTTTTTTAGATAAGAACAACTCTTTTTTTGTACTGTAAGGGACATCCTCAAAAAGATCAAATTCCAATATGTCTCCGACATCAATCAGCCATTTTTCAATCTGTAAATGTTCAACGTGCTCTTTAACAGAGATCAGTCGATTAATACGGATCTCCTTACGCATACGTTTACTCTATCAAATCAGAGTAATCAAATAGAGCTGGATTCAGAAAAATCTTTTTATCGCGAAGAATAAGTCGCTCATCCTTCTTCAATATGGAAGATTCAAATCGACTTTTGATCTTTTTTTTGACCTTATCCTCATATCGTTTAAGCTTTAAAAACGATTTCAAGGAGACCCATTCGTCGATTTCGATGATTTCAACATTAATAGCATCTTCATTACTATCGGCATTCATGACTTCTTTCATCACAACATCTTCATTCACATGCGATAAAAATTTCGTTGCCACAAGATGAAGAACACTTCGCAACTGCGCATCCCGTTCTTTATAAATTCGTTCTATCTTACTTCGCTCATCAATCAACATCTGCTCACGTTGGTCTCTCAATCGTAAAGTCTCTTTTTCAAGCACTTCTACTTTTTCATGAAGACGAAGATTCTCATTTTCAATATACTGCGTATAGCGATTGTCAACTACGGGAGAAGGAGCCGAGAGAGGAGCCTCCTTTCCGGTAGAAAAAATGACATATTTCACCCCATTTTCAATAACACAATTGAGACTTCCCCTACGGATACGATTATGAATCGCCTCTTTGGAAATTTTAAAATACTCCGCAGCATCAACAATTGTTAGTTTTTCCATCAAGTAGGTTCCTCTTATTTCCGTAACATTTGAATAAACTTATCCACCAGTTTCATATCCAAATGACCAACCATCTGTTGCTTCATCAAGCTCAATGAGGCGAACGAACTCATAGGATCTTTATACGAACGTTTTGTGGAGAGGGCATCAAACACATCACATATCCCGATAATCCGAGCGAATTGACTAATTTGATCTCCTTTGAGATTATCAGGGTACCCTCCCCCTTCTATTTTTTCATGGTGGTGTCGAATTCCACTAAGGATACGTTCATCCGTAATACCCAGCTTTAAAGCAATTTCATGACCCAAAGCAGGATGTTTTTTCATCTCATCAAATTCTTCATCACTCAATTTTCCATTTTTATTAATGATTTTAGCGTCAATTTTACTCTTTCCCAAGTCATGCAAGACGGCAGACATCCCCAGAGCTTCGAGGTCTTTTCCTTTTATCCCTAAAAAAGAACCAAAGCCAAGAGTATAGACACTAACATTGATGGAATGCGTATGCGTATAATAATCGTGCGCGGTAATCTTCATCAACGACTTAATGGCACAATCATCATGTAATATAATATAAATAAAATCGTCAACAACGGGTTGAATATTTTTTACATTTTCCAACGACTCTGGATCTTTAAACATCAAATCAAGGGTTTCGGTCGCTTTTTTGTAGACCAAACTCCCTTTCTCTTCTGTTGGGATATCACTATTTTGAGCGATACTTTGAAGATGGCTATCAACATACGCTTGATAACGAAAGGCATCCTCATTATGAACATACAGCTTTTCGACTTCTCGAAGCCTTACCTTCATGTTTCCATCCACGGTACTATCACTTTTGAGAAATATACGCATACTTGTTTTGGCTTCATTGGTCAAAAAAAGGTCAAAATCAATACAAGAACCTTCAGTAATAAGTCGCTTATCAATAGCCGTATACTTTTTTTGACGAATCACAACAAGCTCTTAACGAAAATTTTCAAAAACCACAGGGGCTTCCCATTCCATTGCTTTAATATGAGCCATAATCTTTTGAAGTTCATCAATCTGTTTCGATTTTACGCGAATATATTCCCCTTCAATAATGGCAGAAGCTTTTGTTTTGAGCGCTTTTATTTCAGCAATGATTTTTTTTGCCTCTTTCGACTCAATCGTATCGACGATTTTATAAGTTGCCTTACGACTTCCACCGCTTGCATCTTCCGTTTTAAGTTCTTCAAGTGCCTTAGAAGAGAGTCCGCGCTTAATGAGTTTACCGATGACAATATCTTTGAGTGCATCTAGCTTATTATCACTGGAAGCGACTAAAACGAGTTGTTTCTCTTTTTCGCGGTAGTTTATTTCGTATGCTACCCCTTTAAAATCGTAACGACCGATAACTTCTTTTTCCGATTGGGCAATCGCGTCTTTAAAAGCTTGAAGGTCAATTTTTGCAGAGATGTCGAGAGAGTGTTCTGATGCCATACTAACGTCCTATAAAAAGTTTTTTTAGTGTATTAGTATAACACACTAAAACCTTAATGTTTTAAAAACTAACTCCGCCAAAATCCAAACCACCGCCAAACATTGATGCCATAGCGGGGTCTTGATACCCCATCATCCCACTTTTAGACCGTAACATTCGTATATCTTGCACAGGAGCAATGTTTTGAGGGCATACAGGGACACACTCCCCACAAAGGGTGCAATCCCAAATTCCATTGGCTTGAACCGCTGCTATTTTGGCATCACTAGAGGTTTCACGAGGGTCACTCACATATCGCCATACACGTGTAAGGGAAAATGGGCCAATAAAATCAGGATTTACCGCATAAACGGGACACGCACTGACACAAGAGGTACACAAGATACAATCACTTTGCGTTTGGATACGTGCCATCTCTTCTTCGCTGATATTCCCCTCTTTCGACCCTTCACCCCACGCTGATGCGCTGCGATTAAACTTTTCAATAGAACTAGAATCCACCACTAAATCACGCAATACCGTCGCATACCGAATAGGCTCTACCATATCTTCGTTACTAGGCTTGTATTCGCACATGAGTTGTTCACGCCCATTGACCCGTACAGCACAGCTTCCACAAACACCGCTACGGCATCCGTGAGAGTAAGTGAGCGTCGGGTCAATTTTGGTTTTAATATGATTGAGAATCGTAAGTAAGGTAACATTTTCAAAATCAACATCATAACTTTGTGGTGTATCACCCCCACTGCGTAAGATATTAATTTTCATCAGTCGCACCACTCTTTCTCATCGTCTTCATCGTCGTCGTAAAAATCATCATTATCTTCATTTTCAATAATGGTATTTATTCCATAAAATCCGCGCATAACACTCCCCCTTCTCTCCATATAATTGTATGAGTTCCAAACATAACATCATTTCGAGTCGGAATATCTCCTCGATAATGCGCCCCTCTACTCTCATTTCGACGAATAGCACACACCACGATAATCTCTGCCAATTCCACTTTATTTCCAAACTCGATGAATTCCACCAAATTTGTATTATAAATCTTAGACTTATCCTTCGGACCCATAAACGGCAACTCTTTTTGCATTTGGCGAATTGCCCCTAACACCGCTTTGAGTCCCACTTCCTCACGCACTAACCCAACATCGTTATAGAAGATATTGGCTAACATCTCCTGTTTTTCGTAAAAATCAATCTCATTGTTAAAAGCCATCACTCCACGAAGAAAATTAGTATCTTTGGCTAATTGACCATTTTCAAGTGTGGAAACAGGATTTTTACCCCCAAACTCTGCCGCATTTTTTCCGCAATGGCGACCAAACACGACCAGTTCTAACAGCGAATTACCACCCAGTCGGTTTGCTCCGTGTGTTTTGTGATTGGCACATTCGCCTACTGCAAACAAACCTATAACACTACTCATACACTCGGAATTAACTTCGATTCCTCCCATGCTGTAGTGGGCGGAGGGCTTGATGGGGATAAGTTCATGGACGGGATCAATCCCTTCATAGATCTGAGCCAATTTTCTCTCTTGTGGGAGTTCATGTGTGATAAACTCTTCCCCCAAATGGCGAATATCGAGATAGACCGCACCGCTTGAAGCAATCTCATCATGAATCGCGCGAGCAACGACATCACGAGGAGCTAACTCATCCGTAAAACGCTCTTTATACCCGTTGAGCAAATATCCTCCCGCTCCTCGTGCACTTTCTGAAATCAAAATAGAAGAGTTTTTCAGTGCCGTCGGATGAAACTGGATAAATTCCAAATCAGCTAATCTCGCCCCTGCACGAATCGCCACCGCAATCCCATCTCCGCTACTTCCAACCGCATTGGTTGAATGTTTGCCATAAAGGGCTGCGTATCCACCCGTAGCCAATATCACTGCATCGGCACGGATCTCTTCCACTTCTCCCGTAGGGATATTGAGAAATGTCGCCCCTAACACACGATTCGTCTCTTTATCGACGATAAGATTGAGTAAAAACCGCTCATTGACAAAGCTAATCTTGGCTTTGAGACACTGGTCATAAAGCGTATGTAAAAGTTTGAGTCCTGTATAATCTTGGGCATAACACGCCCTAGGAGCACTCGCCCCACCCAAACGTCTGCGAGCAATCTCCCCCGATTCATCACGGCTAAACGGTAACCCCATACTATTGCACCAACGCACCGCATCAGGAGCATTTTCACACATAAAAGTAATTTGTTTTTCATCTCCCAATCCTGCACTGGAACGGAGGGTGTCGGCAATATGATCCGCTACCGAGTCATCACCCCCCAACACCGCATTCATCCCCCCCTGCGCCATCGAGGTTTGAGAACGAGTCGGAAGGGTTTTGGAGACGACGATGACCTCTGCCCCAACTTCGTGCGCCGACAATGCACCAACCAACCCTGCACCACCACCGCCGATAATTAATATTTTAGCCATAAAAAGACTCCTTGAATTGGGTGATTGTAGCAAAATGGGTTTTAGTACCCACTCAAAAAGATTGACTAATTTTTAGGATAAAATATACTATGCAAACTTTATTCTCAATTTTTGGTATCTACCTCTTTATCGCCGTTGGTTTTGGTGCCAAATGGAGCTTCAAAGAAAAAATCGACGACCGTACGATAACTCTTCTCAGCGTCTATTTTTTACAGATTTTTCTCACTTTTTGGGGATTGCTCAAGCGACCCATTGATACGCAACTCCTCTTTGCCCCCTCTCTTTATCTTGCTATCACGCTACTCTCATTACTTTTAATGATACCGCTCTCGAAAATACTTTTTAGCGATACCAAAGAGCGCTCTATCGCCACCGTTGCGGCACTTATCGGTAATACGGGAAATTTGGGAATTCCATTGGGGATCGCGCTCTTTGGTGAGGAAAGTGTCCCCTATCTCACCCTCATTAATCTCGTCAATATTTTCGTTGTCTATACGATAGGAGTCTTTTACTATTCACGCGGAGAGTTTAGTATTCGCCAATCACTGCTGAACATCATCAAACTTCCTGTGTTATGGGCGGCAATGGTTGCGATAGCCCTCAATCTCATTGGCTATGTCCCAAGTGTTGCGGTGGATAAAACTCTGATGATGGGGGCGTATGCGTCGATAACAATGCAGTTAGTCTTGTTTGGGATATATCTCTATGGGATTAAACTCACTGAAATCAATATTCGACTCACCATTTGGGTAAGCGTAACGAAGTTTATTTTGATACCATTAATTGCATTAGTCGTATTAAAAATGGTGGAGATGGAGCCGATGGTAAAAGGAATTTTATTTTTGGAACTTATTGTACCTCTCGCCGTAGCGAACGTCAATCTCGCATCGCTTTATAACTGCACCCCTCGCAGTGTGACGGTGCAGGTATTTGTAACTTCGGTATTGTTTTTAGGGATAGCGTTGATATTGCCTATGCTGTTACGGATGTTTTGAAACCCTTTAGTTTAGATATTTATGTTATGATTAGATGATAACAAAAAGGAGCTTCATTGGGTGATTTAGAAAACCTGTTGTTGTTAGACGGTGAAATCTTTCCGATGGACAACGGCTATTGGGTCAAGTTTGAAGCTAAAACTATCAAAGCAAGCGAAAACATTCCACATGGAGTTCGATATTCATTGACTCTACATGATAAAAACAACCATCGGGTTATCGGCTTTGACAACGCGCGCAGTTTCAAACCCAGTAGCTTTCGATACGGTGCTCGAAAAACGACATGGGATCATATCCATAAAAAAGAAGAGACCTTTCCTTATGAATTCGATTGTGCCGGAGGGCTGATGGAAGATTTCTGGAACAGCGTCAATTATTATCTTGAAAACCATTAAAGGATCAACAATGACTTCACGAACACTTTATGTCGGGATTATGAGTAAAGCCGATTACATCAAACGCACCATTGCAATTGCAAAAGGTGAACATAAACCAAAAAAAGATGAACCAAAAGTATGGTTCGAATCGATTAAATCACTAGCTCAAGTTCTCAGTAATGAAAATCAAGAACTTTTGAAAATTATTGATGAGAAGCATCCTAAATCATTAACTGAACTGGAATCTTTGACTGGTAGAAAAAAATCAAATCTCTCTCGAACACTGAAAACTCTTGCGCGCTATGGGATTGTAGTGCTTCAAAAAGAAAAAAATACTCTCATTCCAAAAGTGAACGCTACTGACTTTAGGGTTGAATTTGGATTGGGAAGTTCTGCAGCATAGTTGTAGAAGTTTTGAAAAAATATGAGTTATTTTTTCAAATCTACGTCTTCTTTGAGACTGTTTCAGCAATTTTTTGCTCCCAAGCTCCAGATTGGAAGTGTATTTTACAGTCTGCATTCCCAACGAGGACGTTGGGAACGAGAGATAATATTAATAGTGTAGACTCGCATACGAAGACGAAACTTGCTTGTGTACTCCCCTAATGACCTGTATTATATTATGCCAACAATCGAATATTCTCCACCGTCGCCGCAATCAACCGTTCGCGTGCTTCCCGTGATGTCCATGCGATATGAGGGGTAATATAAAGTCTTTCGGGATGTTTCACGACCAAAAGAGGATGAGGACTTTTCATCGGTTCTTTCACTAACACATCCAAGCCAACAAAAATCGGTTTTACGTCGATAATGACGGAGAGAGCATCCTCATCAACGATTCCCCCGCGTCCGAGATTGAGTAATACGGCTCCATCTTTCATCTGCAACAGTTCTGAATGAGAGATGAGATTCTCAGTTGATCTATTCAGTGGCGCATGAATCGAGATGATGTCACTCTTCTCAATCAAACGGCTGAGGGTTGTTTTTTCAAAATTGCTATTCTCATTTTTACCCGACGTAGAGTAGTAAACAACGTTTACCCCAAAAGCACGAGCCACCGTTGCCACACCACGCCCGATTTCACCCAGCCCGATAATCCCCCATGTTTTCCCCCGCAATTCACTAAACGAAGGACCAATATGGGTAAACACCGCCTCTTTTTGCCATGCTCCACTTTTGACGTATTCATCATAATAGCGCGAATGCCCCATCAGATAAAAAAGGATACTAAACGTGTGTTGAACGACAGCATCGGTCGAGTAACCTGCTACGTTCTTAACCGCAATGCCACGACATTGTGCCGCTTCATGGTCGATATTATTCATCCCCGTTGCAGCGACACAGATCAGCTTGAGCTTTGGGGAGCCTTCCATCATGGCATCATTGATAACAACTTTGTTAGTAACAATAACATCAGCCTCACAAACACGTTCGAGCGTTTCATCTGATGAAGTCGTTGGGTACGACGTTACATCACCCAGTGCATTAAACGCTTCTAATGAGGTATCCCCAAAAGTTAAAGTATCAAGAAGTACGATTTTCATACGGTTAGACATCTTTGATTTTTGCGATCAATTTTTCTGCTTTTTTAAGCGCTTTTTTGACTTTATCAAAGACAAGAACCACTGCCATCCGTCGCCCAATATGCGCTTCAGGTTTCCCGAAAACACGGACAAAACTATTATCCCCAAACAGTTCATCCGCAATATCAATCACAGGTTCCGTGGATTCAACGGTTGATTTAAACGCCGCACTTGCTCCATCGCCGTAAAACGTAAATCCAAGAGGCAATCCAAGCACCGCCCGAACATGGAGGGCAAATTCGCTTTGGCTTTGGGTAATGAGCGTCACCATCCCCGTATCGTGAGGACGAGGGCTCACTTCACTGAAATAGACGTCATCCCCTGCGATAAAGAGCTCCACACCGAACAATCCGCGACCGCCTAAACCATCGGTAATTTTTTGGGCAATATCACGAGAACGTTTCAACGCTTTTTTCGACATCTCCATCGGCTGCCAGCTAAAAATATAGTCGCCATCTTTTTGGATATGTCCTATAGGCTCACAAAATACGGTCTCTTTGCCGTTACGTGCGGTAAGCAGAGTAATCTCATAATCAAAACGGATAAACTCCTCAACGATCAGCTCACTCGCATCCCCTCGCGCCTCTTTGGCAATCTCCCATGAGTGTTCCAAATCAAACGGACTTTTGGCGATACTTTGTCCATGTCCTGAACTGCTCATAACGGGTTTGATAACACACGGGAAGCCTACATCTTCCGCTGCCGTGCACATCTCTTCGTAAGTACTCACAAAATGATAACGGCTTGTTTTAAGTCCTAACTCTTCAGCGGCGAATCGACGGATATTTTTACGGTTCATCGTCTTACTGACGGCTTCAGCATTAGGGATGACACAAAATCCTTCCGCTTCGGCATCAAAAAGGGCTTCAATGCTGATTGCTTCGATTTCAGGGAGGATATAATCAGGTTTTTCGAGACGGATGATATCCAGCACCGCTTGACGATCTTGCATATTCACCACGTGAGAGCGGTTGGCAACAAGGTGAGCCGGCGCATGCGCATAGCGATCAACAGCAATCACTTCGATCCCAAGGCGTTGCGCTTCAATAGCGACTTCACGACCCAGTTCACCAGAACCTAAGAGCATTATTTTCGTAGAATTATTTTTAAGAGGGGCACTAAAGAGCATAGGAGAGCCTTGCGTGTAAATTTAAAGGTAGTGTAACATAAGGGATTTTAAAAGGGGATTACTAAAAAAGAGCAAGGTGTAACCAAAGTGCCGAAGCACTCTGAAATTACAGGCGAGATTCGTAACGTCGCATCATATAGAGACGTTTTAACATCTTCTTGCGAGCGCTGATTTTGAACTGTTTGCGTTTTTCCGTTTCCGTTATATGGTTACGGCGCGCACGAGCTTCAGTAACAACAAGATTACGATCTGTTTGTTTCTTGAAGCGTCGGTAAGCAGCGTCAAAGTTATCATCTTGGCGTAAGATAATTCCAGGCATTCACATCACCCACTTTCTATTTAAAATTTTCGAATTGGAATCATACCATAATTTTAAAGGTATTAAGCTAAAATACAGCTATGATAACCGCCGATTCCATTGAAGCCCTCAAAGCTCGACTTGATATTGTTGATGTTGTAGGCTCCTACATCGAACTCAAACGTGCAGGTGCTAGTTTCAAAGCCCCTTGCCCCTTCCACGATGAAAAGTCTCCCAGCTTTACAGTAAATCCCTCACGTCAAAAATACCACTGCTTCGGATGCGGTGCAGGGGGTGATTCGATCAATTTTGTGATGGAATACGAAAAACTAAACTATCCCGAGGCGCTTGAAAAATTGGCATCATCGGTTAATTTTACCCTTCACTATACAGATAACAATGAGCGTAAAGAGCGTTCAAACCTATTAGAAACCCTGAGCGGATGGTACCAAAAGCTCTTAGGGGAAAATTCTACCGCATCTTCATATCTCACACAGCGCGGAATATTTGCTTCCAGTATCGAAAAATTCGGTATCGGCTATGCCCCAGCTTCTGTTCAAACGCTCCGTTTCTTGGAACAACACCGTTTTGCTCCTCAAGAATCAATTGACCAAGGGGCGATTGGACGTGGGGAAGAAGGAAATTTATTTGCCCGTTTTATCGAGAGGATCACTTTTCCGATCTACTCCTCCAGCGGAGCCATTGTTGGTTTCGGAGGGCGTACGATCACGGGACACCAAGCGAAGTACGTCAACTCTTCTCAAAATGCTCTTTTTAATAAATCGCGTCTTTTATACGCCTATCATCTTGCCCGCGATAGCATTTACAAAGGGCGTGAGATTATCGTTACCGAGGGGTATCTTGATGTTATTATGCTCCACCAAGCAGGCTTTACCCACTCTGTTGCAACTTTGGGGACGGCACTTACAACCGAACATTTGCCACTGTTACGCAAAGGGGAACCCAAAGTTCTCGTCGCCTACGATGGGGACAAAGCAGGACGAACAGCTGCTCTCAAAGCCGCGAAACTTTTAAGTACAGGGGGATTTGACGGAGGAGTTGTTCTCTTTGGAGAGGGGCTTGATCCCGCCGATATGGTCAAGAATGGACAAATCGAACAACTCAATGCTCTCTTGCACCATCCGATTCCTTTTATCGAGTTTGTTATCACCGAGATTATCAGCACTTACAATCTCAGCGACCCAAGGGCGAAAGAAACCGCTCTCAATGAGGTTATCGGCTATCTCAAAACGCTTTCACCGTTGATGCAAGAAGAATACCGAGGATTTGTAGCTTCACGGCTAGGAATTTCGACAGCATTAGTAAGACTCTCTTCCCCCACCTCCGTGACAGCTCAACCGCGCATTTTTTCTCATCACGATATTTGGGAACTTAGCCTGATTAAAACGATTTTGGAGCGTCCCAACCTTACCGATTCCCTCCTTGATTTTATCGACCCTTCCGTATTGCAATACCACGGGAGTGAACTCTCAGCTGCAATAAATGGGGAAAATGATCCACGATTGAGTGCCCTTTTGATGGACGATAGGATTCGTATTTTCGAGGGGGATGAGGGGATTCGTGCGGAACTTATCACCTTCTTGACGAATTATTATAGTCGTGAGCTTAAAAAAATAGCGAGTCAAGGTTCAGTATCATTCGATGAAAAGTCATACGCTATCCGTCAAATTCGCGATAAAATTACACGATTAAAACGGGGCGAACTCGTACCTCTCACGTAAAAAGGAAATTTATGAAAGCTATAGCTTTATTTAGTGGCGGTCTTGACTCGACCCTTGCCATGAAACTTATCATTGACCAAGGGATTGAGGTCATTGCCTGCAATATCAATACAGGGTTTGGTTCCACCAAAGACCGTCTTACCCACATGAAGCATATGTGCAATCAAGTAGGGGCAGAGTTTCGCAGTATTGATATTCAAGATGAATACATCGAACAAATCCTATTTACCCCAAAATACGGTTACGGCAAAAACTTCAATCCCTGTATTGACTGTCATGGTAAAATGTTTGAAGTGGCAAAGCGGGTTATGGAAGAGTGGGGAGCTAGTTTTCTCATCAGCGGTGAAGTTCTTGGTCAGCGTCCGATGAGCCAAAATGGTGAATCGCTCCAAAAAGTGCTTGATCTTAGTAGTTGTGAGGGATTATTACTACGTCCTTTGAGTGCGCAGGCATTAGCACCGACGATTCCTGAGATACAAGGGTGGGTCAATCGAGACAAACTTGAAAACATCGTCGGGCGTAACCGTGAACGTCAAATGGAGCTTGTACAAGAATTCGAGCTCAAAGATTATGAGGGACCAGGGGGTGGATGTCTCCTTACCGATGAACATTTTTCCCGTAAAATTCGTGATTTTATTGCCCATGATGAAAATTTTGTCAAAGCCGATATTCCGACCCTCAAATACGGTCGTCAACTACGCCTTCCCGATGGAGCGAAGTTTATCATTGGACGTAACGAAGAAGAGAATACAGTACTTGAAGCGATCCAAAATGAGAAATACATTCATATTGTCACAGAGCTCTTCGGTCCGCATTCTCTCATCTCGGTAAATGCGAGCGACGCGGATAAACTATTGGCTGCCAAGATTGTTTTAGCCTATTGTAAACCTAACTTTAGTGGTGATCAGATTCTTGATTTGGGAAATGAAAAGATTATCACTATTTGTGATCTTACTCGTAAAGATGCGGCAAAGTATTTTATTTAATAGTGTGTTATACTGCTTAAAAATCATTAAAGAGAAGGAGTGAAGATGGCAGGTGTAGCGTTTTCATTTGATAGTTTTAAACCATTGGTTGACCTTAATATCGGAATTGCAAAGCGACTGGATGAGAATCGTTCTGAAAGTTTTACGTTACTTTTTTGTGATTTTTCAGGGATTGCAACAAATTTGATTGATACAAATCTTCCCAACCTACTTCGAACATCCGATTCAATTGTTCATTGTGAAGATTATTATTTTTTCGTTATGCCGTATACCGATCGATATGGGTGTGCAATTGTTAAGAAAATGATAGAGGAACTTTTTGCAGCGCCCATCCCGTCTTCAACAGTTTGCTATCCTGTAAACGGTGAAAACACAACCGAACTCTTCGATTCTCTTCATGTTGAAACGAAAAAAAATCATGTAATAGATTTGGAATGCCTCTATGAAGTTCTCGACAAAGAGATTTCATAACTAATATTATTGTCGTAAAGTAACGGGTTCAAATCGATGATATGGTGATGTTTTATAAAACTCAAGCGCATCGGAAATCTCATTTTTATGAGATTCTCGTCTTAACACCACTTTATTTACAACTGGGCTAGAAAGAGCGGATGATACTGTTGCAGCCTTTTCAGATGAAGCGGGTATCACAACGACTGCAATTGCTGCTTGTTCTGTAGGTGAAGTGACTGGATGCTCAACAACTCCATGGGAGGAGACATTATGTTCAAATATGACTGCAACTTGAACTTGTGTTGCATATTCACGATTAATGGGACGAATAAACGCCTCTTTATTGACGATTGTACGCGCTTTTTTTAGTGCAGGTTGAGCATGTTTATCATCCTTATATTCTCCCAGCGTAACGACAAAATGCTCCCCCTCCTTCTTTTTATAAATTTCTAACCCTGTCTTTTTTAATTTTTCATTAAATGCATCTGTTATTGATTTTTCATGAACAGCACTAATTACCTGCACCGTAACTGATTTAGTATCAGAAGCCAAGACAACCGTTACTAGCCCCGTCATTATCAAAAACATCCATTTTTTCATTTCGACCACACCCTTTTATTTATCATTACTAGCACCATATCGTCATTACCCCTAAAAAACTTTAAAACATCTCCCAAACAAAAATTAAGTACATACAAGGCATAATTTCAATTCCCATCCAAAAGACTTCTTTTGGGCCCTTAGCTCAGCTGGGAGAGCGCGTCGCTGGCAGCGACGAGGTCAGCGGTTCGATCCCGCTAGGGTCCACCAACTTACAATTCAACTCTCCTCATAAATATCAATAAAATAGCTACAATATCAAAAAAGGAAATTCATAATGAAGCCATTTATATTTTCGTTAGTAACCATTCTATTTTTAGGCGGATGTGTTCCGCAACCCTCTACTACCGCCCCGAAAAGTTGTATAAATAACACACAATTAAATTCGTATAGCTATGAATATCTATCCCGTGTAGCCAAATTATTACGTGAAGATAAAAAGAATATTGAATCTTTTGAAATCTTTATTAATGCACTAAAAGGGAGTGTTGACGGGTATTCTCAGATGATTAAATCGAGTGTTTATATCAGTAATGCTGTCCGATATTTACCGATACCTTACGCTGGTGAAGTGTCTAATACCACTAAACTTATATCCAAAACGATTTTAAATCTAGGGGGAGCGGCTAAATCACTGGATCAATATAAAAAAAGTTCTAATAATTTTTTAGAGAACTTTGACAAATTAAGTCCAACGAATGCTAAATCATCGGAAATAATAAAAGTAGCAATTTATGCCGATACCCAACTGTTAACTGATGCTAATAATCTTCAAATGGCATTAAGGGAAATTTCTTCTTCCACAGCGATGATGGCTGCAATAACTCAAACCATTGCCGATACACTCGATACAACCAATGGATATCTCAATCAAGCAAAAAGTTGGGCTGGTCTATCTCAGCCCGCTGCGGATGATAGTATAAAAGTATTGCAAAATCATACTTCAATGAATACTCGTGTTGCACAGTTAAACCAAAAAATTGCTTCTTTAGAAAATAGTGCTGAAACCCATCGTCGTAACATTGAAAAGGCTCGTATTTATGCCGAGTTAGCTCTACAACTTGAAAAGTAAATTTTTTATTTATCCATCATACGGCTGTCAATTTCAATAACCGTGTGTACATTCCCACGCGGATAATAGTCAGCAATCACTTTTAAGTGCTTAGGAGCGATTTTATCTTCAAAGAGGCTATAAATCTCATTAGCACCGTTTTCGTGTGAAATATGACGGTTTCTGAACGAATTAATATAGAGTTTGATAGCCTTGAGTTCCGCCACCCATTTATCAGGCGTATATTCGATATAGATCGTTGCAAAATCGGGATAACCACTGCGAGGACAAAGACACGTAAACTCAGGTAATGTCACTTTGACAACATAATCACGTGCGTGAGCATTGGGCCAAATCTCAAAATCTTTTTCAACATCGAAATTTTCAACTATTTGTTCGCCGTATTTCATTTTAGTACCTCTTTTATATTTTCATTGATATTGGTAATTTTACCGTGATAGTTACCTTGTCGGTAGTTAATTTTCAAATGTTTTGCAATTTTATCACTCTCAGCATCTTCAATCATACCAATCCATGTAATAGCACCACATAAATGAGCCGTAATATTAAGTCCTTGTATTATATTTTGATACTTTTCTTCTTTGATATGACGTGAATACAAAAGATCAAACCGGACAAAATCAACTTGAAATTCCTTAAGATACATCAAAGTAATATGATTCCCCCCAAAACGATCCAAACCAATTTTATACCCTACTGCACGATATTGCGCAATTTGTTCCTTGAAACGTTTAATATTAGGAGAATATTCTTTCTCATCCAAGACTAAAATAATTTTATTTTGTGCTTCAGGATAACGCTGTAAAAATTCTAGTGCACGCTGAAAAAATAAACTATTGCGTAAAGTTGCCGCTGAAAGGGTGATAACATGAATAACTTCACCTTGAGCTGCCATTTTAACCACAATTTCAAGAAGATGTTCCTCATATTCCCTAAATTTTCCTATACGATTTAAAAAAGGGACAAATCGACTTTGATGAAGATAATTTCCATTTTCATCCATTAATTTGAAAGTGACTTCAACAATAGAAGCTAATTCACAACAAATTATTTGTGTTGCAACAGAATAACGGCGATATTCTAATGCTCTCAATACTGAATACTCAAGTTCAGAGGGGATAACTTTATCATCGTAATCATCTTCAATTTTTTTATCTTTTTGAAAATATTGAAGTTCATATAGACGCGTTAAAACTTCCTCTTGATCTTTAAAAAATTTATTATCTAAACTAACCACTGAAAAGGCTATTTCAATTTCATGAATACTATTTTCTCTATATTTTGCACAAAAAAGCTCAAGTAATGAACTGTAATTTTCTTTTTCGCCCAATAATAAAAGTATAAAACTACCCCCCTTATATTTACAAATAGGTAGTTTTTTTATCTCTTTAAGGGCAAAAAAATCATTAATTTGAATAACAGCCTCTTTTAAAATAAAATCACCATTTTTCATTCCATAACGCTCATTAATAAGAGCAAGATTATCAATAGTGATCAGAACAAGAGTGCACGTTTGTGTTTTACTCCAACGATTATACAGTTTAAAAAAATACTCTGGAGTAAAGGTATAGGTAACCGAGTCAGTGATACGTTCATAACTACTTTGATTAATTAAAAAAAATATAAAATAAATTGCCATTGCCAGTAAAATAAGAGAAAGAATTATTAATGATGAAAGAGTTGTATGAAGTTGTGAAAAAAGGGTGAAAAGGCTCACAGCACTGAGTAAAAAGATGGGTAATCCCATCCGAAGTGCTAGTACAAAACGGTGAGAACGCTCTTTTTCTTCCGTATAAAAAGCCATTAAATATCTAAATGTTTAACATCTTTTGCATGTGTTTCGATGTAATTACGGCGTGGCTCGACATCATCCCCCATAAAGAGACTAAATGCTTCACCTGCTGACACTGAATCTTCAACCGTTACACGAAGCAATACACGATTTTCAGGTGTCATAGTCGTTTCCCAAAGCTGTTCAGGATTCATCTCTCCAAGCCCTTTATAACGCTGAATATACGACCCTTTTTTAGCGTAATCAGTAACATTCGTAAGCAATTGAAGTAAATCTCCTTCAAGTGGTAAATTCCAATCTTGAATTTTTCGGAAAATATAATTGGCCTCCGCAAAATGAGGAGATGCAAAAAGATCATCATTTACGTGAAGTTCTTCAAGTCCCCCTTTGGTTTGAACAAACAGGTGCATATCTTCATCATTTACATTTTTACTCAAAATATTGTACCCTTGAGCATTTAAGAAAATTTCAACATGCGTATAAAGTTCTGTCAGCGAGAGACCAATAAGATCAGGATTTTCAATGAAATAACGGATTAAGTCAACAAGAGCATAACGACGCTCTAGCGAATCAAGAGTACTTCGATAGTGATCGACCATTTTGAAAAATGAAACCAAATCATTTACACCAACATTAAGATCACCTAATTCCAAAGCTTCGATTCCATTTTCAATCAAAAAGGCGTTCATAACACGATCGTCTTTAAAATAGATCTCTTTTTTCCCTTTTTTATATCGGAACAATGGAGGCTGTGCCAAATAAAGGTAGCCATTTTCAACGATTTTAGGGAGATATCGGAAGAAAAACGTGAGTAATAGCGTTTGAATATGGCTACCGTCGACGTCAGCATCGGTCATAATGATGATTTTATGATAACGAAGTTTTGCTTCATTAAATTCTTCACCAATTCCGCAACCCAATGCCGTAATCATATTCGTAATCTCTTCAGATTTTAAGATTTTATCCAAACGAGATTTTTCAACATTCAGGATCTTACCTTTAAGTGGCAAGATTGCTTGGAAAACACGGTCACGCCCTTGTTTGGCCGAACCGCCCGCTGAGTCTCCTTCGACCAGATAAAGTTCACTAATGGTAGGGTCTTTACTTTGACAATCTGCAAGTTTTCCTGGCAATGTCCCTACACTCATAGCATCTTTACGACGCGTAAGTTCACGTGCCTTTTTAGCCGCTTCTCGTCCACGTGCTGCCATCAATGCTTTTTGAATGATGACTTTTGCTTGAAGAGGATTTTCTTCAAAATACTTAGTTAAACGTTCGTAAGTTGCTTTTTGAACCAATGGGCGAACGTAAGTATTTCCAAGTTTTCCTTTGGTTTGTCCTTCAAACTGGGGTTCAGGAACACGAACGGAGACAACACAAATAAGTCCCTCAGAAACATCCTCACCTGAAAGTGGAATATCTTTTTCTTTGGCATTACCATTTTGTTTATTGTAGTTTGAAATAACACGGGTTAATCCTGCACGAAAACCTGCTTCATGGGTTCCACCGTTAGGAGTATTAATATTATTGACAAACGTATACATTTTTTCTTCATACGTATCGTTGTACATAATAGCGATATCCATTTCGATATCTTCCGCTTTTTCATTAAATTCGTACGGAAGAGCAACAACCTCTTTTTTATTCATATCGGTCACAAATTGGGTAATTCCACCCTCAAAATGGTAGGTATTATCCGCACCGTTACGTTCATCTTTGAATTTTATCGTAATACGAGGATTGAGATAGGCTAACTCTTTAAAACGCTTTGCTAAATAGTCATATTCAAAGGTAACTATTTCGGTAAAAATAGAGGGATCGGGAGAAAACTCTATCGTTGTCCCTTTTTTGCGCGTTGTCCCTATCGCAACAAGAGGTTCTTGGGGAATACCACATTTAAAATCTTGCTCAAATATTTGACCCTCACGAAAAATAGTCATTTTAAGATCAGCACTTAGTGCATTCACAACCGATACCCCTACCCCATGTAAACCACCAGAAACTTTATAAGTATCTTTATCAAATTTACCACCGGCATGCAATACCGTTAATACGACTGTTGCGGCAGAGATTCCCTCACCTGGATGAATATCTGTTGGAATACCTCGCCCATTATCGGAGATAATAGCCGTTCCTCGTTTGGTTAAAGTAACATTTATGGTATCACAGTATCCAGCCATTGCCTCATCAATCGAGTTATCTACAACTTCGTAAATGAGATGATGAAGTCCTCTATGACCAGTGTCACCGATATACATCCCTGGACGTTTTCGAACAGCCTCGAGACCTTTAAGGACTTTAATATTGCTGGCACCGTAATTTTCCATAGTTTCTCCCACGCATTTTGTTGCTTTATTTTAGCGCAAATAAACTAAAAGAGAAGTTTCAAATAACTATAGGCATTACTATGGTTTTGAAATTTTCGCTTTTAAGTACAAAAGGTTGATTGGACTCATTGGCTTCAAGGATAAAATCATTAGTATTGATTTGTCCTAAAAAATCTAATATATAACGACTATTAATAGCTAAAAGAAAAGGAGTGTCAAACCCATTTTCAATTTCTAATGTTGTTTTTGCTTCAATATTATCGTCACTTAAACTTTCAAATAAAATTGAATTTTTTTCAAAAGTTAGTTTTATATCATTTGATATAGTAGTAATTTGTTTAATAGAGTTAATAAACGATGCTTTATTTAAGGTAATAGACTTAGACGCTTCTTTTGGAATAATTCTATTGTAATCAGGAAATTTGCCGTTAATAAGCTTTGTAAAAAAGAGTGAATTCTCTGATTTAATTACAAGATGGGTATTGTCATAATAGATCTCAATACTCGTAGCAAATAATTTTTGAATTTCAATAATTGCTTTTTTAGGAACAATGATGGATAGCTCATATTCATTTTGATTTTCTATACGAACTAATGCTAAACGACGGGTATCCGTAGAAACAAAATTAATTTGATTCATTTTAATATCAATTAATGCCCCATTTAGCTCGAATTTTGGATTATTGGTATCGGTAGCGGGTGTAATTTTTTTTAGAGATTCAATAAGTATCTGAGAATCAATAGCAATATTCGGCTTTTCTTCAATAGAGGGGAAAGGTGGAAATTCATTACTTTTATACGTTGGTAATTTAAAATTAGATCGTTTTTGTCGAATATGCAAATTATCTTTAATAAGTTCTAAATCAATTTCTTCATCTTTTAAAATACGAATAATATCAAGTAATTTTTTACCATTAGCCGTTACGGAACCTGATTCAATTGCAGTATAGGCATGTGTTTGTAAGGTAAGTCCTATTTCATAATCAGTAGCTTTTGCACTTAAAATTTTACCATCACTGATTAAGAGAATATGTGAAGTAATTTGAGAGGTATCTTTCTTTTCTAAAAAAGGTTGCAAATGGAGTAACATATTTTCTAAAACGGACTTATCTATAGTTATTTTCATAACGTATCTCCTTATTATTTATAGAGTACTAATAGCTAGTAGTAGTAGTAAGGGGGTGTGAATGTGTGAATAACTTCATTCAAGCCCGTATCTTAGGGGTGAATAGATGTGATCAAAAGGAAAGTTTTCATTCACACCTATTCACATCTTGAATTATAGCTTTTTTAAAATCTCTTTACAAATAAAAATTTTAGTCAGTTGTCAAGGTAGAAACTTTATTTGAAAGCTCATCTACTTTTATTTTAAAATCTTCATCGTTTTTCATTAGTTCTTGAATCTTTTTCATCGTATGACTGACGGCGGTATGATCTTTCATTCCAAAATACTGAGCCAGTTGAGGCATTGAGTTAGGAGTAAGATTACGAGAAAGATAAATAGCTATTCTACGTGCATAAACAATATTGCTATTACGGCTTTTAGAACGAATTTCACTGGCTTTGACATTGAGTTCTTTAGAAACGATTTCCATAATAGTGTCAATAGTTATATTACTTCGTTTTTCGGCTATTTGTTCTTTGAGAACGTTACGGGCAAATTGAATATTAATATCTACCCCCATTAGTTGAGAATAGGCGTTAAGTTTGGAAAGAATTCCTTCAATTTCACGTGTATTATTTTCAATAATAGTTGCAACGTAATTAATGACCTCTTTATCAAGTTTAACGCGATTTATTTCACACTTTTTCTTGATAATCTCGATTTTTGTTTCAAGTTCAGGAGGTTGAATATCAGCAACCAACCCCCATTCAAAGCGGCTTTTGAGACGTTCTTCAAGACCAGCGATTTTTTTAGGATGTTTATCAGAAGTAATAATAATTTGCTTATTTTCATTGCGTAATGCTTCAAAAGTATGAAAAAATTCCTCCTGAATCTGGTTTTTGCCACTTAAAAATTGAATATCGTCAATGAGAAGCAAATCACATTTTCGATATTTATCTTTAAATCGATCCATTGTACGGTTGCTCAAATGACGGCTAAAATCGTTCAAAAATTGTTCAACCGAAGTATAAATAACAACTTTACCTTGTGCCGCCATCACATTTCCGACGGCCTGCATAAGGTGAGTTTTTCCTAAGCCAACACCACCATAAATGAAGAGGGGATTATAGACAATTCCTGGTTTTTCACTGACACTTTTGGAAGCGACATACGCAAAATTATTGGATCCCCCAACGACAAAATTTTGGAAAGTATAGGAGGGATTAAGGAGAGTGTGCGGTAGTTTTTCACCTTGAACAGGCGTTGCTACAGGAATATTTGGCGTGTTCGACGATAAATTACCTTTTTTAACACAAACAGTAACGGTAGGTTTCACCCCTGTTTTGATTTCAAAAAGATGAGAAATCTTATTTGAGTATTTTGTTTGTATCCAATTGGCAATAAGTGGATTTGGCGCATGAAAAATAGCCAAATTACTTTTAGATTCTTCTTCATCGTACTGAAGCTGTTTTATATAACGTTTATAGTCGACTTCGCTAATTTCATTTTTTAGCATTTGTAATACCATGCCACCAATGTTATTCATATTATTCCTCACCTATGTGAATAGTGTTGAGGAATAATAGCAATATTCGCCTATAATTAGGGATAAATTTAATGTGAATATCTTTATTCACACCTGTGAATAAGTTTTGAATATATGTGAATGGAATAGTAATGACAATTTTAGGGATAGATCCAGGGACACGCAACTGTGGATATGCATTAATAAAGATAGAAGGTCAAAAATTTAAACTGGTTGAAGCAGGACTTATTAAAATAAAAGCAGAAGGATTACAATACCAAATCCCGCAGATGGTTGAAGCACTCGAACATCTTTTTAAACTTCATACTATTGATGAAGTCGCTATGGAAGATATTTTTTATGCTCATAATCCTAAGACAGTATTGAAATTAGCGCAATTTCGAGGGGCAATTATGCTCAAAATTTTACAAGAGCATGGAATGTTTGCTGAATATACAGCACTCCAAGTCAAAAAAGCGTTAACCGGGAAAGCAAA
>CANMHZ010000002.1 GCA_947497635.1 Helicobacteraceae bacterium
GGCATGCGAGCGTATGGATACAGCTAGGAGAAACAACAATAGCCATAGATCCGATAGTGGGGAATATCCCTATGTATCACCGATATACTCCTCTCCCCGTCCCTGTAGAACAGTTGCGCACCGATGTGATTCTCCTCACCCATGCCCATTACGATCATTTTGACAAACCTTCCGTCTTGGCACTACTCAAAAAAAATCCTGAAACGATTATCATCGCCCCCTCAGGTTTTTGGCGCTATCTCAAAGGGGTTATTCCCCGTGAGAAGTGTTTTGAACTGGGGTGGTGGGAATCAATAAATATAGGAGAGCTTTGTATCACCCTCACCCCCTCCAAGCACTGGAGCAAACGAACCCCATTTGATACCAATAAAGCACTTTGGGGGGGATATGTTATACAAAAGGATACGCAAACAATTTATCATTCAGGGGATAGTGCGTATGGGGAACATTTCAAAGAGATTGGGGAGCGTTTCGAGATTGATGAAGCCTTTTTACCCATTGGTGCGTATCTCCCTGAAGAGATTATGAAACACAATCACACCAATCCCCCAGAAGCACTCCAAGCTGGGATTGATTTAGGGGCGAAAACAGTGCTCCCCATCCATTACGGGACATTCAATCTCTCCGATGAACCGATGAACGAACCGATAGAGTGGTTTGAGCGATTAACGCAAGAAAACACCTACCCCTTTAAAGCCAAATCTCTCCAAATAGGGGATATTTATCGTTTTAGAACAACATCAACATTCAAATCAACTTGATCACGTACGGTCAAAAATACCATTTTGATCGGTTTGATTCCAAAATCGGTCATTTTGATGGCACTTGTCGCTTTGATATGGACTTTGCCACTCTCATCGGCAATCGTCCCATCAAAGCTGATTGGTTTCGTGACACCATGCAAGGTCATCGCCCCTTTGAGAGTATAATGATCTCCCCCTTTGGCAACAACCTCTTTGATATCGACAGAAACTTTAGGAAAATCAGGTGACTCTAGCGCTTCTTGCATATGTTCATCACGCTTTTTATTGTCACTGAAAAGATCCGCAATTGAAACGTCAATTATCCCTTTTAGTGTTGAAGGATTAGACTCCATCGACAAATGTGACGTAGCTTTTTTAGACATTGGATCAATAGTTTTGTCACCAAATACTTCTGTATGAGCTTTGATAACCCCTGACTCAAATGAAAGATTCCCCGCAACCATTGAAGCGGTCAATGCAACCGCTACTAAACTCAATTTTCCTATCATGATACTCTCCTAAAATAAAATGGATATACAAAACTAAACAAAATTAAAACTGCTGCTACCACCCATAATTGATGGGTTAGTGCAACCGCATTCGCGACCGATGTGGCAATCCAACCTACCCCAACCATGGCGAGGGCAATGAGACGAACATCTCGTATCTCGACAAGGGTACGAAATAATAAAACATTATAGTACGAAATAACAAGCGGATAGACAATCGCCAGCACCAACGAGTAATGCAAATAATAGCTCGTATAGCTAAGGATAAATAAGGTCAAAATGACCCACCCTTGAGAGGTGAAGCTTTTCTTGTACCGATACGCTAAATACACCCCAAGTACGTGAGAGGTAAGGATCAATAGCGTGTAGTGACTCCAAATATCCATATTTCCCGAACGGCTCAACGTCTCAAAAAGTGCCGAATCCGCAAAAATCCACACCATCATCATCACGACTACTCGCCACTCAAGCTTTCGCTTTAGAGGAGGCTCTACAGGAGAGAGAGGGGTTAACAGTAATGCCACCACTGAGATAAGGGGTAAAACAAGAGCAATATCCCCGCGCATCGAAAAAGGGTAGGTATACAATGCCGTCCCAACGACGTATGAAATCGCCAATCCCAATGCCAACTGAAAATGGCTTTGTGCGCCAAAGAGATAGAGCAATAAAGGGGTCGTATACCCTACCACAAAGCCAAGCACCAATAACATTCCCAAGGAGTAGTCTGGATAAAACCATGAGATAATGATCTGTATAACGAACAAAAAATAAAGCTCAATCTTAATCCAACGATGCTTCCAATAGGCACTCAGTAACGTCCCGATCACTCCGCCAATGGGGAGGGTATAAAGGTCGTGTATGTGCGAATCAAAGGCTCCGACAACTCCTGTTTGTGCAATCAACAGATAATAAAGTAACTGCAAACTAAGAACAAGTACGAGAAAATTCACCTCCTACCTCGTAAAATAAGCCAATAGATCAAAGCATAGCCTCCGTCATAAAAGGCGACGAGAAGAGCGATTTGATCCAAAACTCCTGCCATATACAGCGAGGCGAATGTTGCCGAGACAATTAAACGAATCGTTGCACTAAGCGCTCCCATTGCTTCACCATCGTGGTGTAATCCAGCCCAATGAATCATCCCAGTCCCTATCATAAAGGCAAATACCACGTATTCATACGTTCCGCTAAAATGAAACCCAATGAGTCCAAAGAGCCAGCTTCCAGCAAGTATGAGGATCAATCCTCCCCCCGCATCACTCAAAAAACCGCTCAAATGGTAGAGCTTTAAGAGAGAATCGATAGGGAAACGGACTCTATCGTAGATAATTTTCACCACCAATAGTATCAGTACCACACCCAAGAGTGTCCGTAAGCCTAAAAACAAATCACTATTTCCGTGTATAATCCCCGCTTCAATGAGACCTGCACCACTAAGAACCAGCGCCATTAAGCTCATCACACCTGTCCAAACAATGGCATACAATCGGCGAAATAGCTGTGGAAGTAAATGATGGACAATTGCCAATGCCATAAACGCCACCCCAAGCCCCATCGCGATATGGGCGTGTCCGACAACCAAATCATTGCGATGGATCAAGGCTCGTATTTCTGGGATAAAAAGGATATTTCCCTCAATATCGACAACTATAAATGCCGCGATAGAGAGGAGTAGATACGCATTCGTACGAAAAGTTACCCCTGCATCGCGTAACCATTTCCATAATAGTGGGATATAAAGGAGGGTTAAATATTGAAAAAACCACTCCTCGTTATAGCTCAAGCTATGTAAAAAATTACGGATAAGAAGGGAGACGATGTATCCGACAAAAGGGATGATCCAAAGCCCCTTCCATCGCGGGACAAAGGGTTTCGACGCACTGAGTTTTATGAGTAAATAATAAAGGGGGATAAGGGCAAAACTCATCCCAAGCGTGTTATCCCCGTGAGGCCCCACTAAGGTTTGTTCCACCTGACCGTATTGCGGATTCATCAACACGACGAGGGCGATAGGGGCAATAATGACCACCAATAAAGAGATATTAACCCACGCAGGGCGTTTCTCGTACGACCGCAACGCATCCACTAAGGCGATACAATAAAAAAGTCCACTGAAGGCAAGGATAAAATTGAGCTGATAGGGAAAATCATAAAAAGGTAACCCTCGAATATTGCCAAAGAGGATCGAAAGGCTCATAAAGAGTAAAAAAACATTCCAAAGGACGAAATAACGGCGTAGATTCTTAAGGGCATTTTGAGTCAATACTCCCTCTTTCTCAAACAGTGCGAAGGGAAGCAGCGAAAGGATCAAAGGAAAGAACCCGTACAACATTTGTGAAATATGAAGTGACCGTGCCCGCTCAGGTGAGAACAGCGTCATCGTTCCATCTACGCCAATCATCTCCAACGAATAAACAAGCCCCGCGAAGAGTCCTAAAATGAGCCAGAAGAGGAGAAGTGGCAACTCATCGTTGATAAATACTTTTAACAATTCCATCCTCCATTTCGATAATTGTGTCCGCATATTCGGCTAATTTTTTGTCGTGAGAGGCAACAACAAATCCCGTCCCCTCAGCTGAAAAACGTTTAAAGAGTTCATACACCCCAAGGGCATTTTTACTGTCCAAATTCCCCGTCGGTTCATCGGCAAAGACAACTTTTGGGCGGTTAATAAGGGCTCGGGCAATCGCAGCGCGTTGACGTTCACCACCCGAAACCTCATCACTGTAACGCTTTGCCAAAGAGTCAATTCCAAGCTCCGCAAGGAGGGGATTAATTAAGTTCTCATCCAATGCAGCAAGTGCCACGTTTTCTCTAAGGGTCAGATACGAGATGAGATAATGAAACTGAAAGACAAACCCGATATTATGACGACGAAACGTGTCAATGTTCCCCAATTCTGAAATCGTTTTTCCATCAAATTGTACCGATCCAATGGTCGGATTCAGCAAGGTGGAGAGAATCGACAACAACGTCGTCTTTCCACTCCCACTCTCCCCAATAATCGCCGTAAAACTTCCCGCTTTAATCTCAATATCAATCCCGCGTAAAATGTGTTCTTGCCCGTAATAGTGCTCTAACGCACTGCCGATGATATTCATGCACCACCTCGCTGAATCAGACTCATCGGATCAATACGCGCCGCATAAATCGCAGGGAGAAGTGTCCCCAAAAGTGCCATCGTCACCGAGACGACAAAGACATTGCACAACAACGAAAATGGTATCTCACCATTGATATACCCTTGAAATTTATCCGCGTGTTCTATCAGCTCCAGCACCCCTTCGGATACCCCCCACGCTACGGCAAACGCTAATACGGCGATAATCAACGTTTCACTCAAAAGCTTAACAATAATCGTTCTCGATGAGAGTCCAATAGAGCGCATAATCCCAAACTCTCCCTTGCGGTCATTCACCACCATACTCATCATGCTCACAATCCCCAAAATCCCCATCAAAAACGCCATTGCCCCAATCACATCGGAACTGGTCTTGATGATTTTAAACTGATTATAGGAGTCGATAAAACTATCCGTTGTTTTCGCCTCACCCTCAGGGAGAAGAGTATTGATCTTCTTTATCAGCGAATCGCTTTTCCCTAAATCGCTGAGGGTAATAAGAAAAATCGAGGCACTTTTATGAAACAATACCCCTCCATCCTCCAAATTTATCACAACACCGCCATCTTCAAATCCGATTTTACTTTTGAATACACCGCTCACACCAAACTTCTTTTTGGAGATAAAAATGCTCTTGGGGTGCTTCAATGTTTCGTAGATTTTTGACCCCAACATCACTTCGCCCATTTTCGGAGAAAGTCCCTGCGTTAGCGTATAGCTTTTAAAACGGTTCTCACTCACCCCATAGATTCCTACGATAGGGAGAGACTCGACGGGGGCGGCACCCAAGATGAGGGCAGAGACCTCTTTTACCCCCTCTATTTTGGCGATTGAACCCATTTGGGAGCGGTTAATGTCACTGAAAAAAGTATCTGCAATCCCTTTTTGGGTGACAATAATATCTCCATCGGTTTTGAGCATCGCACTGTACATACTCACCACCCCGCCCGAAATGGCGCTGATGAGAAAAATCGCTGCAATCGAGACGGTCATACTCATAAAAATAAGTGCCGTTTTGAAACGATTTTTGCGTAGAGCTTTGAGAGGTGTAATCATTTTTCGATTGCCTGCTTAAGATCATTTGCACTAGAGAGGTAATCAATCTTTTTAATGGTATTTCCCTCCAAATGTATGAGGGTTATTTTCTCCTCTTTGGCGGGGAATGTCACCCCTTGTTCTTCATCTTGAATCAACAGTACCGTGTAAGGATATTTTTGCATTTTTGGCAAGGCAAACACTTTTGCAATAAAACGTGGCATTTTACTGATATCCGCGATATAGAGTGCTTTATGGGAAGAGAGATAATCACTCTTCTCTTTACCAAGACAGTCATTAACCGTGGCAGCTGTCCCTTTTTCAAATGCCATGATGAGAAGCGTAGGCATCGCTTTAATCGAATGATGTTTTCCAAACTGATCTGGAAGATCCAACGAGGAGAGCGATTGCCCTACACTATATGGGGCACCCCAAACACTCATTGCTACCACTAATCCGATCACTACTTTTTTCATAAAAATCCTTTCGTCACGCATATTGAGAGAAGTGTAACCAATAAGCAGTAAATAGATATTTTTATAGATAATACAAATAGATTATGAATTTTTGATGAAAATAGTAGGAGGATACTAAGAGATGGCTTCTTTTATTGGTGAATCCCCACAAAAATGGGAATAATTGAAGAAAGATTAAAAATTAAAATTCGAAAGTATTAGGATTGCGGGTATCGGCTTTGAAGTTATAATAACGTTGTGTATCACCGATAGAAATCTTTGCCATAATATCCCAACGACCCGCTTTTGGAAGATCAATAGGGCTAAAGGTATAAACTCCATTGCTAACAGTAGGCGAAGTTAAATTAAGATCAAGCTTCGTCGTATCAGGTCGTGTTAATACCACATTTACTTTCGCATCATTGATTACGCTATGAGATTTATCGGTTATTTTATAACTGATAACTGTCCCTTTCTCAACAATTTGAGGTGTCAAGAAAGCAACGATATAATTTTTATCAAACGTGATTTTTGCATTGATAATTTCATTTACATTGTCATCGTATGTGTGGTAACTTTGCATACCATATTCAGACATTTCAACAGGATTATTGATAGCAACTTTAACGGTTCCAACGCTGAAACCAATAACAGCAACAATCGATAGTCCAATTATCCATGGCCATTTTTTACCTGCATTTTTATCTACTGTATTCACGCATTCTCTCTTTTTTTAAAAAAACGTCTCCACACGTATGTGCCAAGTCCATAAAGAATAGTACCGTAAAAAATGAAACGAATAACATCAATAAAAATTTGACTGCCACTTCCTGCCGATGAGCTTAATGTTTGACCTCTCGAAGTCGCTATTTGCTCAGCAACATCAGCATAACCATTGTACATTGCCACAGAATATTTCTTGACAATTTCATCACCTTTGGCACGCTCAGCTAATATAGGCAATATCGTTCCGCCACTGTTGGAAAGAAGTTCTTTAACTTCATCATAGCTACGTGCAAACATAACCGAACTCACAACTGCACCGATAAACGTTGCATTAGGACTTAATATTTGCCCTTTATTAAAATCTTTGTACAAAGACGCTGGGCGCGCAAGAATATCAACCTCATGTTGTAACTCGACGAATGTCATAACAACGGATGAGTCGTTTGTTTCCGCACTAATGCGCTTTTCAAAATCGCTAACCGATTCATTATTTTCCAAATCTCGAACCATGACAAGATACAGTGAAACACCTGTTTTGGCTTTTAATTCTTTCCCTATTGATTCAATTTGCTGTGCAAAGTTTGGGTTTTTAACAACATCATCTTTGTACAAAAATTCTGCGTGCAACGAAGTGAAAAATGAGAGAGTAAGTGTGAGGGCCGCAAGCCCTCGTGAAAATCTCAATGTCGACCTCAACCGACGTAGAGATGGTTAGCTGTCATAACAGCATAAAATGTATACGAAGCAGCAATAACAAGTCCCCATGAAATAAGTTTGTCCATAATACTACTCCTTACTTACGTTGACACGATGAGCAGCATTATCAGTGCTGAACATTTTAATGTCTTTTTCGTTTTCAATTTGGTAATAGTTTGCCGCGCTACCTTGCTGTACTTTGATACCCCACACTGTTAATCCAGCGAGGATAGAAAGGAGCAATACAGTCGCGATCAACATACCTGTGATACCGTGTAATGCAAATATACTACGATTTTCCATTATCAGCTCCTTATTTGCTAAGATCGGTGACATACGCACCAAGGGCTTTAACTTGTACTTCAGTCAAGTTATTAAATGCTGGCATTGCACCAATTGCACCTTTTTTACCATCTTTCAATACAGTTGCTACCATAGTAGCTTCCCATCCATTGATTTTTGGAGCTACTGATGGCATTCCTTCGCCATTTTCACCATGACACGTGTTACATGTACCTGCAGTAAATGCAGCTTTTCCTGCTACATCATCCGCTTTAAAACCTGATGCAACATATTTTGCAACGGCATCAATTTGAGCAGGATCTTGCAACAACATTGGCGGCATACCACCTGGGTAATCTGTTTTGAAATTATTTCCACCATTGTTGATTACATGTTTGACTGATTTCTCGTCCAAACGATGTGTCAAGTTGGCAGCTTTACCATCAATACCGTCCGCTTGAAGACCATGACAAGGCGCACATTGAACGATAAATACCGATCCACCCATCTCTTTAAGCGTTTCAGCATCCATACTTTTATGTTCAGCTTCGAATTTTGCATCATGTACTGCTACATCTGCATTATACTCACCAATTTGTGAATACGCATTGACAGGGTATCCTGCAAGGAAATACCACATCGCCCAAACGATTGAACCCAAGAAAATAACTGCCCATCCAAAAGGAAGTTCGTTTTTATATTCTCCAATTCCATCCCAATTTTCATCCGCAAGCTTACCCGTTGCCGTGTCACTTTGCATCTGTCGAACGTATTTAGTAACGACAAAAGAGGTTACTATAACGAGGATAACTGCACCCAATATGGCAAGCATATTGACCCAGTCACCGTCCTTCATAAGCTTATCTACTCCGCCAGCCATTTCGACTGCCACGTAGGTGAACCCAAGCATTGCAATTACAACTATGATAGCAGCTAGTACTGTCTTATTCATCTATGCCTCCTACTTTTTTATCTCATCGTTTTTTGAGATCTCCTCGATCGGTTGATCGGTGATCTCATCATGTAACGCGATATTGCCATATTTCTCATAATCGCGTGTCCCTCTTTTCTGAGAGCTGTACAAGTGATAAATATACCCGTACAACACCGCCACCAAGAAGGCGGTAAAGAAAAAATAGCCATACGCTTGAAATGTTGCAATGTCTACGCTGTTCATTATTTCAAGCTATTAAGATAAGCAATAATTGCAACGATTTCAGGAATTTCACCTGCTGCAATTTTGTCTTTAACATCTTGATCTTTCATATCCGCTGCAATTACTTTTGCTTCTTCAAGAGCTGATGCACGAGCACCCTCAACTGTATCAGCCAAAGCAACTGTCGCTTTTGAACCGTCTGCCATTGGAATTTCTGCATTGTAAGGAACAGCAAATACATTCATTACCGTCAATTGCTCAGCATACGCTGTATCAATATCCGCTGTATTTTTGAACATCCAACCGTATGCTGGCATAATAGAACCTGGAACAACTGCAACAGGATCTTTCATGTGATTTTCGTGCCAATCTGTTGTGCGGTAGTTACCTACACGCATCAAGTCAGGACCAGTACGTTTTGAACCCCAAAGGAATGGACGATCATACGCATACTCTCCACTCAAAGAGTAGTGACCATAACGATCAGTTTCCGATTTAAATGGACGAATCAACTGTGAGTGACATGCGTTACAACTATTTTTGATGTAAACATGACGACCAGCAAGCTCAAGCGTCGAATAAGGTTTAGTCCCTACGACAGGCTGTGATGCCTGCGCAAAGTTTGGCAAAATCTCAATGAGACCAGCAAACGCAATAACAACAAAGACAGCAACCGCAAAAAAGAACGGGTTTTTTTCTAACCAATGAAACATTTTCCCCTCCTTAATTATGCGCCCATAGGCGATGCGTTTTGAAGTTCAGACTCTTCAACACGGCGACCACTTGTCATTGTTTTGTACATATTGTACGCGAACAAGAACATACCAACGAGATACAATGTACCACCAACCGCACGAATAGTGTAGTATGGGTGCAATACAGTTACTGTATCAATAAATGAATAAGCCAAGTTACCAAATTCATCATGTGCACGCCACATCATACCTTGAGTAATACCTGCAATCCACATAGATGTGAAATACAAAACAACCCCAAGAGTTTGAATCCAAAATTGTGTATTCATCAATGATTTAGAATAAATCTCACGTTTGAATACACGTGGAGCCATATGGAACAATGATGCCATAATCATAAATGCAACCCAACCAAGAGTACCATCATGAACGTGACCTACGATCCAGTCAGTAAAGTGAGCCAAAGCATTAACAGATTTGATCGCTTGAATAGGACCTTCAAGAGTTGAGAACATGTAGAAAGTAGACGCGAGGATCATAAATTTGATCAACGGACTACTAGCAACTTGTTGCCATTCACCCTTCATCGTAAGAAGCATATTGATCGCAGAACCCCATGATGGGAGAATCAAAACAATCGAGAAAACAGACCCCATAGTTTGCATCCAATCAGGTACAGTCGAGAACAACAAGTGGTGTCCGCCAGCCCAAAGGTATACAAACATCAATCCCCAAAACGCAAGTAAAGAGAGTTTATACGAATAAACAGCTTGACCTGATTCTTTTGGAAGGAAGTAATAAATCATCGCAACGATAGGAACCGTGAAACCAAACGCAACAGCGTTATGTCCATACCACCATTCTACGAGCGCATCATTGGTCCCTGCATACATTGAAACAGAGTGATACCATGCACCAATTCCACCTGAAGCGAAATACGTTGGAATTTCCATATTGTTGAAAAGATACAACATAGCAATACCAAGGAAGGTAGCAATGTAATACCAGATAGAAATATACAATGATTTTTCACGGCGAATACCGATCAAACCAAAAATTTGCAGACCCCAAATAACCCATACCACAACAATAGCGATATCAATAGGCCATTCAAATTCAGCATATTCTTTAGACGTAGTGATTCCCAATAAAAGTGAACCGACAACCGCAACAACTACTAATAAATAAAGCGCAAAGTGCAATTTCCCGAGGAACATCAAGAATTTTGACTCCGCCATAGAAACTTTTAATACACGTTGACCTACATAATACCAAGTAGCAAAGATACCACTTACAGTGAATCCGAAAATAACTGCATCGGTATGCAATGGACGAAGACGGCTAAAATTGGTATACTCCGCCAATCCTTCTCCCGCTATCGTATTAACAGCTGGAAATGCCATTTCCCACGCCAAAATAACGCCGACAAGCATCCCGACAATACCGAGTACAACAGTTGTAAGCATAAACATCTTCGCAACCGTGTAATCATACTCCAATGGACGATTCTCCATTTACGACCTCCTTAAAAGATTCAAAGCATAAAAGCCTATTTCGAACATCTGCAAAAAACCCTTATATTATTAAAAATAGCGGCTTCTCTTAACACAAATGTAACATTCATAGGCTATTAGACACTCTAATGATAGCGACGTGTTCTTTTAATAACTCTTAAAATATTAAATATTTTGCTTGATAGTCGTACTTAGTGATATTTTTAAGATTAATAAAAGAATTAAGAGAAGAAAAGTAACACCTAGCTAAAGGAGGTGTTACAAAAAAAGTGAAGTTAGCGTTGAATTAAGTTTAAAAATTCTGAGAAGATATAGCGACTTTCTTTGGGTCCTGGACTAGCTTCTGGGTGATGCTGTACTGAAAATACTGGTGCATCTTTATAACGAAGTCCTTCAATCGTATTGTCAAACAGATTAATATGGGTCACATCCGCAATTTCCCGCACCGATTCAGGGACATTATAATTATGATTTTGTGCCGTGATCTCTACCATTCCTGTCTGAACGTTTTTCACAGGATGATTCCCACCGTGATGTCCAAACTTGAGTTTATGAGTATCGTGACCGTGTGCAATACTCAAAAGCTGATGTCCCAAACAAATTCCAAATAGTGGAATCTTACGCGCAATCAGCTTTTTGATCTCTTCTTGTTCTTGCTTGAGAACCAAGGGATCCCCCGGACCATTGGAAAGAAATACACCATCAATCTCTTTGGCATCATAACGGGCAATCAGATCATCTCCGTTAAAACTATTTGGTAATACTTCAACCTCTAAACCTGCTTGGGTAAGCTCATTGAGAATATTGCGCTTCACCCCAAAATCTATCGCTGCAATACGGGCTTTAGGAGCGGGTGCTTCATTGTAACAAAAGTTAAACGGGTCATACACCCCATTCGTATGGGTATAGGCTACTTTTGTACTCACTTCTTGAATATAATTGATCTCTTCAATACGTGGAGCGGCTTCAAGAAGTTTTTTGAGCTCTTCTTTATCGCTGACAATTGTTGAGGCAATCATCATCATAGCACCCTCACTACGCAACATTTTGGTCAAATAGCGGGTATCAATATCACAAATACCGAGAACGCCGTGTTTTTCCAAAAAAGTATGTAGCGCTTCTTGGGCTCTAAAAGAAGAATATTGACTTTGATATTGACGGACAATTACCCCTTTACAATGGGCAATTTTACTCTCCATATCTTCATCATTTACCCCAACATTTCCGATTTCAGGCATAGTAAAAGTAATAAACTGCCCCGCATACGAAGGGTCAGAAATAATCTCTTGATACCCTGTTAGAGAGGTATTAAAAACAATCTCGCCCACATTGGTACCCTCTGCACCAAAACTTTTTGCCGATAAATAAGTTCCATTTTCAAGATAAATCCATACGTCGCGCATTATGCCATCCCTCTTCGTGCTACTTCATCTTTGTAGAGTTTTTCATACAAAATCTCATATTCATCCGTCCCCGGAATCACACGTCTCTTGTAACTTTTTATTTTTTCATACACCGCATTTTCAAGCTCATTTGTATCCGCAATAAATGTTGTTATTGCATCATAAATGATATTCTTGATACGATTTTCGCTCACATCATAATTAATAAGATCCTCTTCGTACAACTCATCCAAGATTTTATGAGCAATATCAGAATAGCGATCTTCATACGATAAAATTACGCCAAATTCAGGAGCCAATTTCTTTTTAATCATAAAAAAGAGTTGTCGCTCATCCGCTAGATAGTAGTCAATCTGCTCTTCATTGGCACTAACAATCGCTTTGACTTTCTCTTCAAGTGCCATCTCTTGCTTGACACTCTCGACAAGTACTTTTTCAGCCGCGCGTGCGGTAGCTTCCAGCCCATGAGTCATGGTCACCAATCCGCTACGGTTAAGATCAACAGCGATACGACTCGAAATATGGGGGATATGGGAGAGTGAAACTTTCATGAACTGCCCTATGATACTTTTTTGCTATTATACAGAAGATGAACTCTAAAATCGCTTAGAAATACCTCTATTTATTTCTTGTTAGGCAACTCGGAGGGGATTTTTTGCAATGCTGCTGTCATTTCGGCCCCTTTTTTCGGATCCATTTTCCCCAATATCTGACTCACAATCTTAGGATTTAGCGTACTTAGAATATCTGAAGCCTCTTTTACTTCCATTTGAGCCAAAATATTAGCTGAGGATGCAGGCTTCATTTTCGTATAGGCTTGCGATACTTTATTGCTTTTAAGCTGTTTAATCTCTTCTAAAATCTTTTTGTTATCCGCAACCATTTTTTGGATAGACACTTCTCGGGTTTTGATCTCTTGAAGCTTTTGATCCACCGCAGTACCTCTGCCTTGCACCATCGCCTCTTTTTTCTTGAGCAAATCCTCAGTAGCACGTTTGAGAGCATCGAGCGATTGACGCTGCTCATCTATTTTCCCCAACTCTATCAAAAGTTCATTTTTACGTGATTCGAAAATCTGAGTGCACTCATACGATTTGGTTGGCGCACCATAAACAGCTCCTGCAATCAGAAGGGATAACAGTAGAACTTTTCTCATAGAATCTCTCTTTTATAGGTCATTACACCAATTTCATCCAACATTTTAGCCTCTTCTTTTTTCATCTTTGCTGTGTGAGCGTGTGTTTCTTGAACTTCAAGGTAATTGAATTTTTCATACTCAACTCGCGCATCTCGAAACGCTTGCTGCATTTGAAGCTGATAGTGTTGCGCATTTTCGAGGAGACCTGCACACCGTTGAATTTCATAATACTGCACTTGTATAATCGACTGTGCTTGAATCAACTCACCGACAGAACCACTGGTTGGTAGATCAAAAGTTGAGAGAAGCGCGTATGCGTCACTCAAAGCAACCGATGCAGCCGAAAGAGCATTATTCGCCCCAATAAGATTGCGTTCTGCTTGGTCAAGCCCTTTTTTTTTGAGTTTTACTAAAGGGGCGTATTTGGATTTCATTTATTTTAATCTTCCTAGCATTTCTATTGCCCCTGCTTCAAATTCCGAAAAAACTCAGCATAACCGTACTTTATAAAAACTTTTATCTATAGTTTTATAACCCTAACCAGCGTCCCAACCTCCAAATCTCCATCCTCTTCACCGCATATCATTAATGCTGAATTGCCAAGTAAATTGGTTAGAATCGCAGAACTTCCCGTCTTTTTGCCCTCAAAATCGACCCAATAACGTCCGTCTTCAAAAGAAAGATTACATGCCGTAAATTCGCTCTTATTGGAACGCTTGGCAAAAGGGACTTTGAGCGTCGCTTCGATGGGTTCGTAAGGATTTGAACACTCCATCATCCGTGCTATCAACGGTGCGACATAGAGGATGAAGGTAACTGTGGAGGAGTAGGCAAATCCGGGAAGAGAGACAATAAACTTCTCTCCTCGTTGTGCTACCATCACGTGTTGCCCCGGTTTGATATTGACCCCTTTGAAGATCACTTCTGCGCCAAGTGCGGGGACAATATCTTTGACGAAATCATAGTCCCCTACACTGACACCACCTGTACTGACCACGATATCACTCGAGCGTAACGCCTCTTCAAAACGTGCCATAATCGCATTTTTATCATCACCTACGATTCCCATTTGAATCGGTTCGCCTCCATTTTGAGTCACCAATGCTTCTAACGTATAGCTATTGGAGCTTCGAATTTGTCCTGCATGACGGGCAACTTCCCCCACTTCCAAAATCTCACTTCCTGTAGCGATAATGCTGACGCGTGGACGCTGTGTGACACTGACCATCACACGGTTAATCCCTGCCAATACACCGATTTGGGCAAAACCGATTTTACTACCCCAACCAATAAGGACTTCCCCTCTACGGTAACTCTCAGCGATAGGACGAACAGCGAATCCCAAAGGAACCGTTTTATTAATAGATATTCGTCCCTCTTGAACGGTAACATTTTCGATAGGAATAAGTGTATCCGCGCCCATAGGCATCAATGAACCCGTAAAGGTTTTGATACACATACCGCTCACCACTTTACCAACCTCATCCGCACCTGCAGGATTGTCTCCTAAAATATCCAAGCTATCATACTCGGCTAAATCCGAATGAATGACCGCATACCCATCCATTGCCGACATTGGATGCGTTGGATAATCTTCATCGGCAACAATATCTTCACTCAAAATGCGCCCGAGTGCACTACTGATAAAAAGTCGCTCACTGCGAAGAGTTCCCATAGGTAAAAGAGTTAACATGTTTTGAGACGTTTCATAGCTAATCATACGTTTCCTCCCAACAATCCTGCACCCACAATCGCCGTAGAGCGATCAAGTGCATAAAGTCGTTGTCCATTTTTAAGATCATATTTCCATATAGGGGCAGAAGCTTTAAAATCTTCAACAAACGCATCAATCGTCTCCAATGCGACACGCCGTTTTGGGGAAAATACCGCTGCAATATAAGAGCTTTCATGGAGGTATACATCGCCACGAGAGTGCGCCATTTTGAGTACAGCCCCCAAAGGTGCTACTTTAGCCACCCACGCATCGAACCACGAAGTGAGAATCGGCTCATAGACATCGAAGCTCAATCCCTCAATCGCATCTTCTGCACGTACTGTTCCCACAAACGGGATATACGCACCGTAGTTACTCGAAGCCTCCAACGCATACCAGCGTGCTAAAATTTCAGGGACGTTTAACGCCCCATTATGCAATTCCAACATTTCAACCACCACACACAGGCGGAAGAAGAGATACTTTATCTCCCTCTTTGAGAAGTGTATCCAATGACCCAACGAGAGTATCATTCACCGCTACCGCACAGTTTTCAATCCACTCTGCCAGACTGGGATCTTGTTTTAAAACCTCGGCTACTTCTCGCAAAGTTGACGCTTCCATGCTCAAAACGGGCTTTTGAATCGGCCCTAAAAATTCTACTGTTATCACGCAAGTGTCCTTATATTAGACTAATATTGAGCGATTATAACAAAAGAGCCATAAAGCACGGTTTTAGTATAATAATTATTTTTAGGGGAGCTACTATTTTGATATTCGGAAAAATTGATTTTTTAAACCTTTTACCCTTTCATGTTTTTATGAAACGGTATTCACGCTCTCTTCGAGTACACCAAAGTCTCAACTACCACAAAGGGGTTCCCTCCGCCCTCAACCGTGATTTTGCCATGCGACGTATTGATGCGGCATTTATCTCCAGTATCACGGCACGCCATTGTCGTCATTTCAATGTGGGAATCGTTGCACGTCGTGAAGTATTGAGCGTGTTGTCCCTCCCATCTTTAAATGACAAAAAAGATACAGACTCGGCTACTTCCAATCTACTTACCGCCGTTTTGGATATTCACGGAGAGGTATTGATCGGGGATAAGGCATTACGCTATTTTTATGGAGGAGGTGAGCATACCGATTTGGGAAAAGTATGGCATGGACGAACGGGATTGCCTTTTGTATTTGCCCTATTGTGTACCCATCACCATACGGATGAGTTCAAACGATTAAGCCAAAAATTTGTCGAAAAGAAGATTAAGATTCCCTATTATATTCTCATGGAGAATTCTCACCGAAGTGGTTTAACTCCAGTTCAAATCACCCATTATTTACAATTTATCAGTTATACGATTGGAGAAAAAGAGAAGCGGGGATATAAGCGGTTTGTAAAAGAGGTAAAGGCCAGAGGATTGGCTCCCTCGATGGGGGAGATACGGTACCGCTGAAGATTAAGCTACATAACCCCATTCTTGAAATTGTTGTTGTAAGCTTTTATCGTGCTCAAACGTTTTGAAGTAAAGGAATTCAGGTGCTACGTCAAGCTCATCACTCCAAATTATTGTATAGTCAACGATAAACTTTTTAAATACTTCTTGATTTTGAAGCTCCCGAAAAGGCATCCCTTTGGCTTGAATTATCAAATCACTTAAATCTACAACACCCTCTTTATTATCGTTAAATTTAAGATACAATTTATAACCATCTTGATATTGAGCATCTACTATACTTAACATAACATCTCCTTAGACCAATGGGTCTATCTTGTGATATTTACCACTTGTTCGTAATCCATCCCAATTTTGCATCAATTCGTTTTGATGATCTTCTGCCCACTCAACAACCAATCCTAAAACTTTTGACGGAAGCCTACCTTCCAGTACACCAAAGGTCTGAATATCGATTGACGCTTTATACTCATTGTATTCCACATGAAAATGAGGCGGATTATGCTCACTGAAATACATTGTAAATTTAATCCCCAAAAACCGACATATCTCAGGCATTTAAGCCTTCTCGGTGTTAACTCCCAAAATTATAGCGTAGTTTGTTATCCAACACTACGGCTTCCGTCATCCCATATTTGATACGGGATGTATTTTTGAGGGTTTTGTTCAGCCTAAATTCTACTATGCACAACGTGATAAAACAAGCTCATGCTTTAGCTTGTAATCAATAATCCCTTCCAACGAGATATCCTCATCAATATCATCGAAATGAACCCCTCTTCCACCTCCAATAAGATGGTAATTTAAGAGTTGCGAAATATTGCTTTGTTCAATACGCTTAGTGTAGGAATACGGTAGACTTAAAACATCACCGCTTATAAGATGAACTAAGATCTTATTATTCAGTTCAATTTTACTGATTAAAGTATTCATTCCATGCCTCCAAAAAATCTTGTTTGTGTTTTTCAACAATCCGTATAGTTTCACGCATCTCTTTTGATGTCATTTGATAATTATCCGTGACTCTTAACGTCTCAAGCTCTATTCTCATATACTTATCTGATTTTCAATATGTACATGCTTTAGCCCTTTCCATAAAATTTCACATCAACACCTGAACCAAATATATCCTTAGATATGACCCAATCAGGATTGTATGTTGCAACGTTATGCGCTACTTGTCCAATAAAATTAATAACATTCCATGGAAGTGGAACTATTAAACTAGCCTCTCGACCTTTAGTCTTAACTCTCACGTCATAGCCAGCATTCTCAAGAAGTCCCTCAACTAATTCAACATTTGAACTCTGACTTGAACTATTTTGAATTCGAAAGTCTTCATGATTTTTAATACACGATTTAATCGCGTCACGACTAGGATTTTCCAGTACTTTTAGCATTTACGCTCCTTATGATTTTATTATTTGAAAAGTTTTTTGAAGACAAAATAGCCAATAGCTCCAATAGCAAGCGGTGCAGCAGCAGCTACTACCAAACCTGTTGCCATACCACCGCCAACAACACCACCAACAGCGGCTAATCCAGACGTTATTCCTGTCGCACCTAAACCAGCTACTGTACCTGCTGCCGCTATCGTTCCGACACTACCTGCTGTACCCACGGTTACGCCTACTGCACCCGCCATAGTCGCTTTTGTTTCATTATCCATATTTAGTTCCCTGAGATTATATTTTCCGATACGGATAATGGTATCCATTAATAATTAATAACGAGCTTAACATTTGAATTATATTATTCAAAACGGATAAGGCTTGTAGTGGAAATCATTGATAAAATCAACTACCTTATAAAAGAAAAAAATTTACAGAAAAAAGATTTTGTGAAAATGCTTCAAGCGATTGAACCAAAATTGAAATCTACAGGTGAAATACCAAGCGAGCAGACCATATATGGTTATTTAAATGGCAAGCGAGAACTAAAAATAGAACTTATCCCCTATATCGCTGAAGTGTTAGGTGTGGATGAGCAGGAGCTTTTTCGTTTTGACATCGAGTATGCGACAGAATACAACTTGCGCTATTCAAAAGATGCACGGGAAATTTTGGATTTGCTTCAATATACCCCAAAACCGATGCTAGAGCAGATCAAAACCGTAATGCGGAAGTTTAAAAAAGTGTATGAAGAGGGGATGAGGGAGCTGTAGGAATATTTGATATATATCCCGCATGGGATACAATATACAAAAGAAGATTATCAATTGAGCCGAATTCAAGAGTTGATTTCATTCGCCTCTCTACGTACGGTAGAAAAAATGATTTCCATTTTAGAACGCTATAAAAGTATGTTTAAAGCGTTTGAGATAGAGGGGGTTTAGCAAAAAAAGATTGGGAAATTTTTTGTATTGGTTTCTGATATAATAATCAAACCTTTAGAATAGAGGAAGATATATGTATTTATCGGTTATTGGCGTAAAGCCTATGGATGGTTATAAATTATCTTTGACGTTTGAAAACAACGAACAAAAAGTTTTTGATGTTTCCCCTTATTTGGAAATTGGAAAATTTACAGAGCTAAAAGATAAAACCATTTTTGATAGTGTCAAAGTAAGTTTTGATTCAATCGAATGGTCAAATCAGTTGGATTTAGATCCTGAAATTTTATATGAAAAATCCAAGTAATTTCCATTGAGGGGAAGGAAACTACCCTCTCAATGAAATTTTAATGGTTCGATAAGCTCCCGACGAACGGAATTTCTTGGTATTTTTAATACTAAATAACATCCCTAGAATCAGGTGCACTATCTGGTGCATTTTTCAGAAGATTTATTGCATGAGAGCGTGAACCTAAAGCAGATCTCTCTATCAAATATTCTTCCGTTCGTAGTGATGCTAATTTTTCACTCAAGGCAGTGATAATAAACTGATTAATAGATACATCCCCTTTGAATGTTTCAATCTCCTGTCGATAATAGTCAGGAATTCTTAGTGCAAAATTCATAATGTGCCTCCTATTTGACGTAATAAATCTTTGGGTATCATTACTTTAATACCCATATGTTTTTCAACGTTAGCAAAATCTTTGAGATTATAAGTGATAATGGCATCCGCACCCGCGTTAAAAGCAGTTTCCAAAACCATATCATCCTGCGAATCACGTAAAAAAGGTCTCCATAAAAAATTAATCTTCTGATGATGTGAAATCAGACATAAATCATCTATAAATTGATTAATCTCTTCGTCGCTTAAGTTGCCAATTTTTTCTTTATTTGATGGACGTTTCAAAACAGCTTCAATTTCTACCGTTAATGTATTAGAAATTACATTGATTTTTTCTTCCATACCAAAAAGATATAAAAGCAGAGCATTTGCTGCACCATTTCGACTCATTAAGGCTGCTACGATGACGCTGGTATCCAAAACTATTTTCATAGTGATATTATATACAATATCGTTTTAATGTCAATATTACTACAAGAAGAGTTTGAAAAAGAGGGGGTTTGAGGGGGAAAATCACCCTCTCAATGAAATTTTAATGGTTCAACAACGCCTCAATGCGAACCAACGTCTCCTCCACCCCAATAATCGCCATAACGCTATCTAATCCAGGACCTGAGAGTTTCCCCATTAGGGCAATACGCAACGGCTGCCCGATTTTACCGAATCCGATTTCAAGCTCTGCCACAACCGCTTCCATAACATGGTGATAGTCACTTGGCAAATGGAGTTCTGACGTATTTTTCAATGCTGTAGCAAAGGCTTCTAAAATTCCTTTGCTCTCTTCTTTGTACCCTTTTTTAAGTGCCCCTTCATCATATTCGGCAGGACACGCCAAAATTTCAGTAATAAGTGTTGCCATTTCCAGAAGGGTTTTAGCTCTCTCTTTGACGGCATCGAGGAGAATCTCTTTTTTATCGTGACTCATAAGCATTACCCCATGAAATTCGAGAAATTCACACAGTTTCTCATTGGGGGTATTTTTGATCGTATGCGCATTGAGCCAATCAAGCTTGTCGGTGTTATAGACCGATGCCGAACGGTTGATGTCGCTTGGATCGAAAAGCTCCAACATCTCTTCCATAGAGAAAATTTCTTGATCGCCGTGACTCCAGCCCAAACGGACGAGAAAATTCAACAACGCTTCGGGAGTGTACCCCATCGTTTTGTACATCATGACATCGGTTGCCCCATCACGCTTGGAGAGCTTTTTTCCTTCGCTATTGTGAATCATTGGAACGTGAAAAAACTTCGGCAATGGGAATCCAAGGGCTTCATAAACGACGATTTGTTTCGGCGTGTTACTGAGGTGATCGTCACCGCGAATCACATCGGTTACCCCCATAAGCGCATCATCGACCGCAACGACGAAATTATACGTAGGAGTACCATCAGCGCGTGCAATGATGAAATCATCCAAGCTATCCGCTACATTGAAAACAACATCCCCTTTGACCCCATCGTGTACCGTAACAGAACCCTCCAATGGTGCTTTGATACGAATAACAGCTTCACAACCCTCAGGAGCTTCCCCCGTAAAATTGCGGTAACGGTTATCATATTTCGCTCTCTCTTTACGCTGTGTTTGCTCTTCACGAAGTGCTTCAAGCTCTTCTTTGGACATATAACACTTATACGCCTTCCCCTCATCGAGGAGCTTTTGCGCGTACTCTTGATAAATACTCAAACGGCTAGATTGATATTCAATCACACCGTCATGCTCCAAACCAACCCATTTAAACGCTTCCACAATCGCCAATGCGGCGGCTTCATCATTACGACTAAAATCGGTATCTTCAATACGAAGAATGAATTTTCCGCCGTTACGACGCGCCCAAAGGTAACTCAGAAGTGCGGTACGTAAACCGCCAATGTGCAAATATCCCGTTGGACTCGGAGCGAAACGTGTTACTATCATAGATAATCCTTTTTTGATTCCCTAATTTTAGTTGAGGCTAGGTTAAAAGCGGGTAAAATAGGCGATTATCACAAGGAGCTTTAATGCGTTCACTGCTACTGGCATCACTACTACTCACCTCACTTTGGAGTGCACCTATTGGTGGTGTCTCCGTGTTGGTAAAAGATAGCCCTATCACGCTGTATGAAGTACAACAAGAGATGAAGCAAAGCGGTACACCTGCCGAGCAAAGTATCGATACCCTTATTCGCAAAAAACTAGAACAATTGGAAGCGACGGAGAAAAAGATTAGCGTTAGCTCCGCCGAGGTTCAAGAAGAGATGGAGCGGATGGCGAAACAAAATAATCTCACTTTGGAAAAATTTTTGGATGCGATGCAAACTACACGAGGAATTAGCCAAAGCGATCTAACGGCTAAAGTACAAGAGAGTGTTCGAAGCCAAAAACTTTACAGTGCTATCGCTTTTTCCAAAATGGCTCAGCCGACAGCATCTGAAGAGGCTGAGTATTATCAACTACATCTCGATGAGTTTTCACGCCCTGATAAATATGATGTTACCACCTACTTCTCAACGTCACACGAAGCGTTACAAGCGAAAATTGATGATCCTATGCGCAATATTGAAAGTGTTAATGCCAAAGATGAAAAAATTTCCGGAGCATCTATCAATCCTCAACTAGCGCAAATTCTCAATAAAATTGAGGTCGGAAAGTTTGGTCCGATACTGCCTAATGGGAAAGAGAATTTTATGAGTTTTTATATGAAAGACAAGCCAAATCTTATTACCGAAAACCTCGATACCGTTCGACCCCAAATATCAAATGCGATTATGGGTGAAAAACGAAATCAAGTCTTGAACGATTATTTTACAAGGTTACGCCTGAGTGCCGATATTAAAACGCTACGCTTACCTGAATAAACCCCTGATAGAGTCCTTACGGCTCCATCATATCATTCAAGATATCGAATAGTTCAGAACTCGCTTTTTCTGCCGCTTCGAAACAATCGGTAATCGCTTTTGTGTTGCGAAGCTGATCCTCTTTTAGTAATGCCATCGCTTTATTCACTTGTGCGTGCACTTGTTTATGCGGTTCTAATAGTTTGCCGTATGCTGCTGTTGCTGAGAACTCTGCTCGACCATCTCCATTTTCATACCAATGCCCCAAGGTACATCCATGATGATCACTAAACTCTTGAGACACTTTCCCCTCAAATCCTGCCGCATACGCATTACTTTTGAAAATCATATGATCGATTTTTGCCATATTGGCAAATATTTCATGACTAATTGATTGATTATCTTTTTTAATCTTCTCAACATTATCAATCAATGTTGCCATAACTCCTTTAAATTGATCCAATTTCTGAACCGAATCGGTCGCATATTCTTCTACTCTCTCACTATTTTCTAGCATCCCTATCGAGTTTTGTTTTAATATACTAATATTGGCTTCCACTTCACTTGTTGCTTTTTGCGTTCGCTCCGCAAGCTTTCGAACCTCATCCGCTACAACAGCAAATCCACGTCCGTGTTCACCCGCCCGCGCTGCTTCAATGGCAGCATTAAGTGCTAGCAAATTGGTTTGATCCGATATATCTTTAATCAAGGTGATAACATTGGCGATTTCGCTCACATTATGATTAAGCTGCTGTGAATTTGTTCTCGAATCATTAATCATTTCATTAATATTCACCATACTACTCATAATTCCATCAGTTTGACGACTCACATCATCCACCACTGTTCCCGTATGCTGATTCAAGCTATTCACTTCATGCAAATTTCTAATGTTCTGATCCATTGATTCGCGCAAACTTCCCGAATTTGAAATAGAGCCTTTAATCATTTGACGAGCTAGGGTCAACGACATCTCACTTTTCTTCATCTGAATGTCTGACTCCACTTTTGCCTCTATTGCTTCATGCGTTCGATGTTCTTCTGCTTGTGCTATTTTTTGTACTTTCTCAATAAAAATATTGAAACTTTTTGCGGCTTTGCCAATCTCATCATCCGAAGTAACACGAAGGCGTTTTGTAAGATCAGCATCTCCACTTGCCAATTCTTGCGCAATATCATCCAAATTCTGAATGGGTTGAATCACGGCGCGACGAATGGTGATAATTAATGTCACTAATATGATGATATCAAACACCAACATAATTATAAGTTGCCGTAAAAGAGAGTCTTTGGATTGATCCACAATCGCTTCTACCGCTTCCAATTTTTTCCCTGAAAAAGCATATCCAACCGACTCTCCCGAATAATCTTTAATCGGTATAGCGGAAACATAATACTCTTTTGTGGTAAATTGACCCTCTTTCGGATCAAAGTCAGTTGCACTAAGTTCTTGTAAAAACTCTTTATCTACGGCATCTTCTTTTACCGCCAGAGTATATCCCTTGCCTACTTTTGGAGCATTCTCAAGTTCTTTGGCTGCTCCCAAATACTTATTATCCAGAACAATAACCAATTCTGAACCGAAATTCTTCCGTATATCTTTGATGACTGAATTAAGCCCCTGCATAAATTCGACCGATCCAACATACTCACCATTCGAGATCACAGGAGCAATACCGCGTAATTCCAAACC
>CANMHZ010000003.1 GCA_947497635.1 Helicobacteraceae bacterium
GAGTTTACACACCGAAATGCGTCATCCTCCACGCGGCGTTGCTGCATCAGAGTTTCCTCCATTGTGCAATATTCCTCACTGCTGCCTCCCGTAGGAGTCTGGACCGTGTCTCAGTTCCAGTGTGTCTGATCATCCTCTCAAACCAGATATCCGTCATAGTCTTGGTGAGCCATTACCTCACCAACAAACTGATGGAACATAGACTGATCCCTTAGCGAAAAACTTTCCCGACTTGTCTTATAACAAGAAGGAGTATCCGGTATTAATCACCGTTTCCAGTGGCTATCCCGAACTAAGGGGCACATTATCTATGCATTACTCACCCGTGCGCCACTAATCAAGAAAGCAAGCTTCCTATCATCGTTCGACTTGCATGTGTTAGGCACGCCGCCAGCGTTCACTCTGAGCCAGGATCAAACTCTCCATAATTGGTGGTTCAATCCTATGACCCAAGATTTAAAATCATTGGCTTCATAAATTGTTATCTATTTTACTTTTTGGTGGTTAGTTAAACTAACCAAAGTAAATAGACGGTTGTTGTATTGTTTTTGACATTTTTAGAAATGTCGGTTTCAAGTATTGAACTTGACCGTCATCTCTGCTTAGTTTTCAATGATCGCAAACTCAAACTTAACTCTTCTTTCGAAGCGTCTCATCGTTTGTGGAGGGGAATTATAGGGAAATTATAGGGAAATGTCAAGGAAAGGATAAAAGAATTGGAAGAAATCTGGAAAGGTTTCAAATAGTAACGTACAGGATTCAGTTATATTACTGATCCTGTGCAAAATAAGCAGCTCCCAAAAGAGCTGTTTCGGGATTTAAAGAGACCTTGACTTTCATCTTTCGAAGCATGGGTTCAAATCGCCCTTTGGCGGTAAAAGCGTTCATAAAGGTGTCGGTTTGAATAAAAGGCAAAATCTTAGGGGCGATACCTCCACCGATATAAACTCCTCCAAGCGACATTGATTTTAGAGCTAAATTTCCAGCTTCAGCACCGTATATTTCGGTAAATAAACGAAGCGTTTCGATGCACAGCGGATCATGGTTTTCCAGTGCACATTGGCTGATACGGGCGCTTCGATCATCGGTTTCGCTTAAATTGCTCATCTGATGGGGAGGAGGGGCAAAATTACTTTCGAGTAAAAAATCGTACAAGGTTGCAATCCCAGGACCGGATAAAATACGCTCATAGCTTACATGATCGTTGAATCGCTGTCTCAACCACTGTAAAAGGGCATCTTGTTGTGAGGTTAAAGGGGCAAAATCACAATGTCCTCCCTCTGAACCACTGGGATGATAGGACGTTCCATCAAAAAAGAGCATTGCCTCACCTAAACCTGTACCCGCAGCGATAACAGCACGATTGCCATGGGATACAGGCGCATCAGGGGTTAGATCAACAAATTCATCTTCCTTCAAATAGAGCATTCCATAAGCTGTGGATTCAAGATCATTTAAAAGACGAACATGAGGCGTGTTAAGGAGCGCTCTAAGATCCGTTGCAGCGATTTCCCATGGGAGGTTGGTAGTACGACATTTTTCATCGATGATCGGTCCTGCTATGCCAAAACACGCCGAGTCAATCGCAGGATTGGTATTTAATCGGATGAATTCCAACAGTACATCGTTAAAACTGTCATAATCTTTACTCGCAAACTGGTGCTTGGAGTGAAGTTTGAGCGTATTTTCATGAATCTCAAAGAGGGCTAAAATCGTTTTAGTCCCTCCTATATCGCCGGCTAGTATCATCTTTTTTCCTTTTACTGTGGAGCTAATAAATAGATAAGTGCTTCAACAAAGAGCTCCGCCGTTTTTTCGGGTGAGCACTGGTACATCCTATCCCATGCCTGAGCGCGTACTTCATCATAATTTTCTTCATAAGGATGATGGTGTTTCCATCCGATGCGAACCGCATGCCCGATAAGTACATCCAAGACCAAATCATCATCAACATGCAGTTGCGGTGAGTGTTTAAAAAGATTTGAGAGGCTTTCAATCGCTTCGATATTGAGCTGGCGATATTCAGGTGCTTCAATGCTTTGTAAGAGGTCTTCAATCTTGTGGGCGAAGCTTTGTTCTCCTGCGGTTGAGTCCAGTGTGAGCTCACTTCCTATGCGGCTGTGCAGGTTGTATTTATCGCCTATAACGAGCCCGTTGCATTGGCGTAGCAGATACCAGACATTTTTATAAAATTTTTGAGTCAATCGGCTAATCATCCCCTCATGTTGACGCCACTGTTCCCAATTATCGCTTTGCTGAGTGGGTGGAGTCGAAACATCGATAGAGATGGAATTAACGACGGGCATTCCTGACGCATTAAGATTTTCTTGGTGATTGAATTGAGTGACTTCTTGAGAAAACGACTTCAAAATCGCTCGGATTCGCTCGTAGATCTCATGGGGTGACAAACCTAACAGGTACTCGTAGGAATCACCTATGGGGAGATTGTTCTCACGGCTGATATGACCGACTAAAAGTTGGACGAAATACCAGGTACGCAGCGTAATCATGTTGTTAAAAAGTTCCGGTTCTGCTTGGATAAGCGCTCCGAGATGGATCATCACTTCTTGGGTCAAAACGCTTTCTGCGGCATTATTTCCGCATGATTCTCGAATAATCGCAACAATACTCGTATTTTTTAACGGCTTTGAAAAGGTAGCGTGTTCACTGTAGGCCCTACCAACGGCTAAATGTTTTTGGTGAATGATTATATCCAGCAGAACATCTTCCAGTCGGTCGTCGTATTTGCCCATGGCTTCAGCAATTCGACGGACACTGGCCCAATCTTGATTGAGAGCTGCCGATTCATAGTCGGTTTCTGAGGTAAAGATGGTATGGTTGTGGTTGAGAGAATGAAGTTCCAGTGCGTTGAGGTCCAATGGGTTTATATTATCGATTTTTTCAACACACGCGCTTTTTAAAAGCTCTCTCAGCGGGGCTTTTGTAATGGCTATAGAATTGCAAGAGTCATTTTCCAGCTCATGGAGAAGCTCTAAAATCACCTCTTTTTGAGGGCTTATCAGCATCTCTTCACGGATTAGAAACGGTAGTATTGGTTGAGCTTGCTGATCCCAGTGGGTAGAGAGAAATTTCAAAGATGATCGAAAACGCTTCACCAAAAGAGTGGTGTCATAACTAAAATAAAACCCTTTAGGATTGAAATAATAGGGGAGAAAAATAATTTCCTGATCCATCAAAAGATGCAGTCGTGCAGTGGTAATGGTTCTTGCTGCAACGTACGGACGTCCGCTTAATCCTAATTTTTCATTTTTGCCTAAAAGAGTATGGATTTTAGAAAGTTGTGACGCGTGCATTACCTTGATGGGATACAGTTCTTCGAGAGTCTCACTGTGGATACCATGCTCAAGAAGACGCTGTTTGACGGATTCATTTTCTGCGAGAGCACAGACGAGAGGATGAATAGCGCGTTTAAAGCCGATACGTTCTCTGCGTGAAAGAGGATCAATATCCTGCGGTGTAATGAGATCATCCATAATCATATCGCTGAGAACAAAAAGACTTTGTGCCCAGACGAGGGGTATGTTTTCATTCGGGACACGGGTTTGAGAATTCGGATGTTCTTTTTCAGCTTCGATAGACTCTTTTGGGACGAGATAGAGTTCAGGCAACAGTTGTTTGCCTTCTTGTTCGACAAAAAGTGGTTCTAATTTCTCTCTCCAGTGACGTACGCCCTCATGGTCTTGGCGCATCAGCGCATCAAGTAAGAGATAGGTAAAAAAGAGGGGCCATTCGGATTCGATGTGTTCAAACTCACGCAACTCAGAGGGCTCGTAGTGCAATCGGGAAGGGTCTTCATTACTGCTTTGATGCCCATCGAGCAAAAAGCGTTTGCATCCATAACGACCACCGAGTTTTTTAAGAATTTTAGTTCGTGTTCGCTCTACAAGTGCTTCATCTTCGATCGCGTAAGCGGGATATCCGATGATGCTTAGCAATGCTGCATCGGTCTCTTTGGAGTTCGATTCTCGCGGCAGTAATCCATGGAGGGTGAAACGTGAGCGGGCAATGTCACTTGGGATGACATGGATAACGGCTTCTTTGCTCATGATGTTTCCAAAGAGATTAAAGCCATTGAGTGCTTCCAGCGCAGCTTTTGCCATTCCGACAGAACTGCAATTGATCTCGGTTGTGCCGTGATTGATTTTATTGCCTCGTTCCCAAATCCCGTAATCGGCGGTGCAGTAGGTATGACTGATATAGTGAACGAGATTTTGAACGAAATCAACTTCATCGATCGTATAGATCAGCTGTAATCCCGATGCAATCATCTGTGCACTCATCAACAGATATAGGGAAGTAGCGTCCAACTGTAAATGTCCCCACTCATCATCGCCAACAACTGCCAATGCCGTGGCTGTTCCGTATTTGGCGTGGAGGGCATCGGTTGGATTGAGCGTTTTTTTGAAGGTTTCGACACGATTGGCTTGGCGCATCATCGCCTCTAACAATCCGCGCATCAGCTTGACCACACTTTGGCTCAAGAGGTAGTTTCGATAATGGTCAGGATTGTGCTTTTTGTAGGCAAGGGCAAGTCCCCAGACGCAAAGAATACTGTAGACGTTATCCCGTACCCATGCATCGGTATAATCGCCATGAGCCGTTATCGCGGTACTGGCAGGCAAGAGACCGGTGATGGGATCTTGGCGGGAGAGAATGATTTTATCAATAGAGCTGTAGTGTTTTTCGAGTAACGCGTTGATATGATCCAAATTCATTGATGACCTAGGTGAAATAATTTTAATCTATATGGATAAGTGCTTCGTGGCACAATTTGGTGATTGAACTAAATTCTTCGTTTTTGATTACCATTTTTGGGACAATCCAGCTTCCTCCGGCACACAAAACATTGGGAAGTTTTAGAAAATCGTTGAGATTGTGGAGATTGATCCCTCCCGTCGGACAAAAACGCATAGAGGGAAACGGACCGTAAAAACCATTAAGTGTTTCGATACCTCCCACGGCAGTGGCGGGAAAAAGTTTACAATGCTCAAAGCCGTTGTTCAAAGCCAGCATCACTTCCGATGCCGTGGCTACTCCTGGAATAAAGGGAATGTTGAGTGCTTTGGATGTCTCCATCAGTTCGAGACTGATACCGGGGCTAAAGACAAACTGCGCACCGTGATCGACTGCTCTTTTAAAATCATCCGCATTGAGGACGGTTCCTGCACCTACCGCCATTTGAGGTAAGTTTTTGGCAATGATCTCGATTGCTTTGATTCCGGCAGGAGTTCGTAGCGTGATTTCCATAAGACCGATGCCCCCTGCAAGCAATGCTTGGGCAAGCGGTAAGGCGTCCTCAGCATCCTCAATCGCGATAACGGGGACAATGGGGGATAGTTTCATAACATCATAAGCATTCATGCGCGTTCCTTACCAGTAATATCAAAAATACTTGCACCCTCTTCAGCGCTTGAGACACTGGCTCGAACCGAGGCAAAGAGCTCTCGCCCAAAACCATATCGGTTGTGGCTCAAATCGGGGGTATAAATCGCACGTGCGGATAATATCGCATCGTCTACCAATACAGTGACTTCCCCAGCTTTGACATCAAATCGGATTCTATCACCGTTTTGGAGTTTTGCCAATACTCCTCCATCAGCGGCTTCAGGGGAAATATGAATTGCTGAGGGGACTTTTCCTGATGCACCGGACATTCGACCGTCCGTGACGATAGCGACATTGAACCCTCGCTCTTGAAGCACGCCCAGCGGAGGCATAAGCCCATGAAGCTCAGGCATACCGTTGGCGCGTGGACCTTGGAATCGGACAACGGCGATAAAGTCTCTCTCCAATTCGCCTCGTTTAAAGGCACTTTGCAATGCTTCTTGAGAATCAAAAATAATTGCTTCGGCTTCGATAATGGCATCAGGATCTTTAAGAGCCGAGGTTTTGATGATACTTCGACCGATATTTCCGCGAAGCAGTTTAAGTCCTCCCTCGTGGCTGAAGGGTGTTTCTACGCTGGAAATGACCGAAGTGTCACGAGAGATCTTAGCTCCGGATTCATAACAGAATTTATTATCGCGTAGAGCGGGTTCAACGATATAGCGATCAAGCCCTTTACCCATAATGGTTTGGACATCGTTATGCGCCAGCCCTGCATTTAGAAGCTGATGGATGACGACCGACATCCCTCCTGCATCTCGAAATGCGTTGACATCAGCACTTCCGTTAGGATACATACGGCACAGAAGGGGGGTGATTTTTGAGAGTGCATCAAAATCATCCCATGTCAGCAGTATTCCTGCCGCGCGTGCCATTGCAATGAGGTGGATAGTGTGATTGGTCGATCCGCCGGTTGCCATGAGTCCAACAATCGCATTGACAAAACTGCGTTCATCGATGATGTCCGCTATGGGGAGATAGTTGCCTGAAGTTTCGGTGAGTCCGAGAATAGTTTGGGATGCTTGGATGGTGAGGGCTTCTCGCAACGGGGTATTTGTATTGACAAATGAACTGTTGGGAAGCTGTAGTCCCATCATTTCTAAGAGCATTTGATTGGAGTTTGCGGTACCGTAAAAGGTACATGTCCCACTGCTGTGATAGGAGGCAGCTTCAGCTTTTAAAAGTTCGGCTTCGGTGACATTACCCTTGGCATACTCTTGTCGGATTTTGCCTTTTTCAGCATTGCTGATTCCTGATGGCATGGGACCTGCCGGGATAAAAAGCCCTGGAAGATGTCCAAACGCCAACGCTCCGATGACCAGACCCGGAACGATTTTATCGCATACGCCTAGATAGACAGCCCCATCATAGACATTATGCGAGAGGGCGATGGCGGTTCCCATGGCGATGTTGTCACGGCTAAAGAGGCTTAACTCCATTCCGCTTTGCGATTGAGTTACTCCGTCACACATGGCAGGGACTCCTCCCGCTACCTGACACGTGGCACCCATATCACTGAGGGTTCGTTTGATGAGGGCAGGATACAGTTTATAGGGTTCATGAGCGGAGAGCATATCGTTATACGCCGTGACAATAGCGATATTGGGGCTTATGAGTGCGGAAAGTGACGCTTTTTCGTGGTCATCCATAGGTGCCATGGCGTGAGCTAGATTACTGCATCCGAGTCTTTGTCTATTTACACCATGTGTTTTTGCTTCATTGATGCGTTGGAGATAATGTTCTCTGCTGATACGGGAGCGTTCTTGTATATTTTTAGTAACACGGAGGAGTATTTCATTCATGCGCTGTATACCTCAATTGTTGTATCTGTTTGGTTGATGATAGCACGAATGGGCATGGCAAATGTATCAGTTCCTTGCAACGCTTCTTTATAAACATTCAGTTTGCTCTCACCTTGAAAATGAAGATAGACATGGTGAGCGCTCAAAATGGCTCCCAGTGTGAGACTCATGCGCGTATGAGGGGCATGTTGCGGGACAATCTTAATGCAGATATTTTCTTTGGTTTGGTCATACGCTTCAGCAAGTCTTGGATTGTTGGGGAAAAGTGAGGCAGTATGCGCATCATCACCCATCCCTAAAACGAGAACATCAAACGGCATAAGTAACTCTTTAACGCGCACAGAACACGCAGTCTCATCTTCGTTTGCCATATCAATAAAGGTTGCTTTTTCGGCGTACCCTGTCATGAGTGTTTCTCGAACCAGTTTTTCATTGCTGTCATCGTGTGTCGGTTCAACGATGCGCTCATCACACAGACCGATTTTAATTTTATCCCACTCGATGTCCATCGTACACAAGGCGTTAAAAAGCTTTTTAGGGGTGCTTCCTCCTGAGACGATCAAAGATGCAGACCCTTTTTCGGCGATGGCTTCGTTGAGATGATCCACAATGCCTTGTGCAAGAGTGCAAGCAAGCTTCTCTTCATCCTCAAAACGGTGAAAATTTAGATTATTCATCATGCCAGCTTCGACCGTCGCGTGCGATCAGTTCGACAGCTGCTGTTGGGCCATCTGTTCCTGCACTGTAGCTTTTCATTGGAACAATGTTTTCTGCCCATCCTTGCAAAATAATATCCGCCCATTTCCACGCCGCTTCCACTTCATCCAGACGCATAAACAGTGTTGGATTACTGCGGATAACATCGAGCATCAGGCGTTCGTATGCTTCAGGCTTTCGTTCTTCATTGGTCGGGGAATTGAGTTCCAAATCGACTTGCTGCAGACGCATCTGTTCACTGAGTCCGGGAATTTTATTCATGAGTTTGAGCTGGATACTCTCTCTTGGCTGCAAAGAGATGACCAGTTTGTTTTGCGAAATACAGCTCCCTTTGTTGGCAAAAATCGAGTAAGGGATCGATTTGAACTGAATGATGATTTCGGAGTTTCTGTTGCGCAGACGTTTACCACTTCGTAGATAAAAAGGGACACCGTTCCAGCGCCAGTTGTCGATGTCGACACGAACAGCGGCATAGGTTTCAGTGGTGCTGTTCGCAACCCCTTCCCCCTCTTTGTATCCAGGGACGATTTGACCGTTACTGGAGCCTTTTGTGTATTGGGCGCGAACGGTTTTTTGCTGGATGTCAGCGGCACTCATAGGGCGTAGAGATTTGAGCACTTTTACTTTTTCATCCCGTACACTATCGGCATCCAAAGAACACGGAGGTTCCATAGCGATAAGGCACAGTAGCTGCATCAGGTGATTTTGAATCATATCGCGCATTGCTCCGTACTCATCGTAATATCCCCATCGCCCTTCAACCCCGACACTCTCAGAGACCGTGATTTCGACATGGTCAATGTTGCTCGCATCCCATAAAGGGGTGAAAATACGGTTGGAAAAACGTAGCGCCATAATATTTTGAACGGTATCTTTCCCTAAATAGTGATCGATACGATAGACTTGGGACTCTTCAAAATATTTGAGGACTTCCACATTGATGGCACGCGAGGAAACAAGATCCCGTCCGATTGGTTTTTCGAGAACGACACGGCTTTGCGGCGTGACAAGTCTCCATACGCTCAATGCTTTACAAATGGCTCCAAAAAAATCAGGCGACGTAGAGAGATAGCTGATGCGCTCTCGTTGGGGATTTTCTCCAAGCAAGTGGCTGAGTTCTTCGTAACTTTCAACATTACCCAAATCAACTTTAACGAGATGAAGCCGTGCTTTAAAATTCTCAAATTTTGCCTCATCAAATTGCCCTTGGGCTAAAAATTCTTTTAGTTTTGTTTTGACCAGTTCAAGGTGCTCTTCTTGGGTTATTGCGGCACGGGTTGTGGAAAAAATACGGCTGTGCTCGTTAATGTATCCGTCGTTACAAAGATGGTACAAAGCAGGCATGAGCTTTCGAAAGGCTAAATCCCCATGCCCTCCAAAAATAATAACGTCACACAAATTGGATATTTCACTCATAAAGACTCTTTAAAATTTTAATTTTTACCATTGTAGCAAGTTGCCTCTGTATTGATTGATTAAACTATAGGCACTGATCACTAATCCTTTTTATTTTATCACAAGTCTACTTTTTGTTATGGATTTATTTGGGATTATCTCCCATTAAGAAATATTCCACTACGATATGAGATCTTCTCTCAAGGATTTTTTATGAGCGATACTCAAAAATGTTATCTTCTCGATACTTCTGTTATTCTCGATGATCCCACCAATATTTTACGGATTAGTCAGGATAACACCAATGCGGTAGTCATTAACAATATTGTTTTAGCAGAGCTTAACGGTAAAAAAGATGATATTCGTTCGGAAGCTGGGTATATGGCTCGGGAATTTTTTCGTCTTGCCGATGTCGCTCATGGAGAACCTGTCGCTGCTATTGAGTTACCTCCTTGTATCGTGGAAAGTATTGACCTCACTCAGTGCCAAAGTGACCGCTATTATCGTCTTGATCTGAAGTTTGATCGCTCTCTTCATGGGGGAGAGGAAATTATTACTCAGCTCTTCCTTATTCACCGAGAGCATTATCGAATAAGTAACTCATTTTCGGAACCCAAAGGGCTTAATGATGCCAAAATTGGTGAGATAGCCGATGATTATGATCTCATTCTCCTTACCAATGATATGTCATTTCGTATTGCTTCAGAGATTCGAGGTATTCCTACAGAACATATTCGAAACAGCAGTGTTGAATCTCCCGATGAAATCAATTTTAACTATACCTATAATTATACCGAAACCCCCCAATTCCCCACCGATATGGAACACCATAATTTCAACCAACTCACTTTTATTCAAAACGCCCTAAGCACTACCAATGAGAGGTACGAAACAGGGATTCAGCGTCATGCTTTTAGTATGAATGGGAAGCTTGAGTGGTGTGATTTCGATCGTCGTTTCGGAGAACATTTCGATAACAATCTTGTCCGTCCTATCAATCTGGAACAAAAATTTTATTATGCCATGATAACCCACCCGCAAAACTACGTCACGGTGGTTGCAGGCTCTACTGGGTCGGGTAAAACACTTATTGCCCTCCAAGCAGGGTTAGAACTTGTCAGTGAGGGGATCGTTGATGGAATCGTTTATGCCCGCAATACGATCACGTCCAATGACCAACAAGCAGAGCTTGGATTCCGAAAAGGGGATGAAGAACAAAAACTAGGCTACTTTATGTATCCCCTTTACTCCGCTGTCAACTTCACGATTGAGCAACAAAGTAAGTATTCTATCGATGCCCGAGTCGAATATACGGGAAATACCAATTCTACCAAGCGAGAGAATGCAACCGAATTATTTATGAAAAAATACAATATTGAAGCAATGGATATTGCTCATATGCGTGGAACGACTATTTCACGTAAATTTGTCATCATCGATGAAGCTCAAAATATGACCAATGCCACGATGAAACTTATCGGTACACGTATGGGAGATGAAACACGGCTTGTCGTTATGGGCGACCCAGGGCAAATCGACCACCCTTTTCTTTCCAAACGACGCAATGCCCTTGTGAGTCTTCTCAATAAAGCGCAACATAGTGATTTTATTGCAGGGATGCAGTTGAGACACACGATTCGAAGTAACGTTGCGGATTGGTTTGATAAGAATTTTTAATTAAAGAGGTGTTATAGAAGGAGTAAGAGATGAATAAACCAACGCTTTCTGAACTTAAAGATGTTACCTCGTTTTTAAACGTATTGTATGTTGAAGATGAAGCAATGCTTCGAGATGGACTCCATGGAAGTTTAAAACAACTCTTCAGAAAGGTAGCAGTAGCTGAAGATGGTGCCATCGGATTAGAGCTGTATAAAAACTCACACTTCGATCTTGTCATCACCGACATTTCGATGCCGAATATGAATGGGATAGCGATGATTACCCATATCAAAGCCATAAATCCTTGTGCGCATATCATCGTCACATCCGCTCAAAACGATAATGAAAAACTACTCACGCTTATCAATCTTGGGATTGACCGTTTTTTGGTCAAACCTATCGATAAAGCGCATCTCATTGATGCCTTATACAGTGTCTGTTCAGGTATTACGAATACGCTTCAAGCTGAACAATATCGTCAAGAACTCGAACGCAAGGTTCGGTTGCTGAATACTCAAATGAAAAAAGAGTACGTCAGAACAGCACAAGCCGTTAAAAATCACCCATCAGCAGACAAACAAATTCAAAACTTTTATGAGGATTATTTTCATCATTTGCTCCAAGATGAGCGGGATGAGCTACGAGAACTTAATGAAGAACTTGATTCTGATATTATTATGGCATTTCAAAATGATCGTATTGATCCTGCCTACGTTATCCGTCTCTCTCACCGCTATAGCAGATATGGGACGATTCTTACACGACATACCCCTTTTGCTAAAATCGGTATACTCCTTCAAATGATGAGTAATGATTTTGAAGCACACAAAGAGACTTTTATTGAAAAAATAAGTTCTATTCGTGAACTTTTGGAAAGTTTTAACTTCACTCTTATCACTTTTCGCCAACAAACATGGGAAAAGGAATCCCCCAATCCAACCTTCTATAATCCGTCTCTTATAAGTGATATTGAGATGATCCAAAATTTCCTCACTCAAACCGAAATCATTGGAGATATCGAATTCTTTTGATGAATAGTTTAACTCTTTTATATATCGGTACCAATAGAGAATATCCCCCTATTCTAAGACCCTACCTTAAAAGCAGCACGGTAGTTTCCAATGAATCGGAGGCACTTCGTTCCCTTTCTAGCAATTCTTATGATGCCATTCTCATTGATGACAGTATCCCTCTCGACGAAGCATTGGAAATAATCAAACGTATTAAAATGGTCAAGAAATCCATTATTACCGTTCTTATATCCATAAATCCCCCTCAAACCCATCTCATTAGAGCGATACGGTTGGGGATCAATGATGTTCTAATCCCCCCATTGGATGCCGATGTTCTCAAGGAAACCTTTAACAAACTTCACTTTATGGTACTCACGAGTCGACAATTAGTAAAAAAAAATCTTCTTCTAAACCAATACAAAAATGCTCTTGATTCGTCGCTTTATATCTCCAAAACAAATCCTCAGGGGATCCTCACCTACGTTAATGAAAGATTTAGTCACCTTAGCGGATACACCGTCAATGAAATTATTGGACAAACCCATCGTCTTTTTAAACATCCAAATAGCACAAGAGAACAAATGGCAGAGCTTTGGAATACAATTTCTTCCAAAAAAGTATGGCATGGCACCATTACCAACCAAACCAAAACAGGAGAACCCTTTTATACGGATACATTTGTCATCCCTATTTTAAATGAACGAAATGAGATTGAAGAGTATATGGATATGCGCATTGATGTTACTGAGTTGGCAAATCATTTGCGCAACCTTCAATCTAAAATCGATGAAGCCACCAAAGAGATAAGAGCGCAACAAGAACGACTTATTGCGCAATCACGCTCAGTGGCGTTGGGAGAGATGTTCGATAACATTGCCCATCAGTGGAGGCAACCTATCGGAGCTATTAACAATGCCATTATTAATGCTGAATTTGCGATGGAGTTGGGAGGGATGAGTACCGATGAGATTCTGGAAACTTTTCAAAAGATTAATTCCTATACCGCTTTTTTGTCAGGAACTATTGATGATTTTCGCAATTTTTCCAATCCCGACAAAGCAAAAACTTGGTTTACACTCCATGAAACCATACAACAAACCATTGGCATACTCCAAGATTCTTTTAATGCAAATACTATTTCTATTTGCTATGGTCCTAATTCAGAAGAGCAACTTCTAAAAATATATGGACCTCAAGGGGAGCTGTCCCAAGTCATCCTAAATATTCTCAGTAATGCGCGTGATGCACTCAAAGAAAATGCGATTCAAAATGCTCACGTCTCGATAAGCCTACATCAAAAAGATACAGAAATAACTATCACAATAGCTGATAATGGAGGGGGAATTCCAGACTCTGCCCTCCCTAAAATCTTCGATCCCTATTTCAGTACGAAAAACAAAGCGCAAGGGACAGGGATAGGATTGTATATGTCAAAAACAATTATTGAAAAAAATTACAATGGGAAATTAGAAGCACGAAATGCAAAGGAAGGGGCAATCTTTACGATTACCCTCCCCGTAGAATTAGATCGGTAAAACGCGGATTTTAGAAGAGAGTTTCTCTTTAAGTGTCGCTTCGATCGCATATAATGTACCCGTACTTGAACTCGCACATCCATTACACGCGCCTAAATAGCGAATATAAATATCAATATAATCGGGTGAGTCTTTGACATCAATAATCTCAACATTTCCCCCATCCATAATCAAGAACTGACGGACACTCTCATCAATTGCCGCATCAATCGCTTTGATCTTTTGAACCAACGTCATCGTCTCAAAATCACCGTGAGTTCCTGCGTCTGCAGATGCTTGCATCTTTTCAACATCCATCTCATGACGAACATCTGCCAAAATATCAACAAGGTAATACTCACGTGCTTCATGCCCACCGGGTTTGATACATGATTTACAAAAGCCACCCGCTTTGGTGTAGTCAGTCACTTGTTCAATGGTTTTCAAATCATTAAGACGGATCACTTCACGAAGTGTCCCCAGACTCACACGGGCACATTCACAGACGATGATCTCGTCTTCAAAACTCGCTTCATCCACACCGAGATACAGACCTGCCGCTTTTTTGATAACATCATACGCCATAACGGAGCAGTGCATTTTTTGAGGGGGAACGGCTGGCGTTTCTGGAGTATCACGAAGAGACATCTCTACATCGATATTCGTAATCTTAACCGCTTGTTGAACCGTTTTACCGATACACAATTCCGCCATCATATCCGAAGAAGCGATAGCCGTTCCGCACCCAAAACTTTTGAATTTTGAATTAACGATGGTGTCACTTGCAGGATCAACTTCCCAATACAAACGAACCGCATCTCCACAACTCTCTGCCCCGAAATCAGCAACGATAAGAGTATGTCCTGCAGCGTCGCACTCTTCTTGGGTAATTTCCCCTTGATTGTGAGGATTGTTCATCAATGTTGTTACTTTGTTTGAGTACTGATCCCAAAGAGATCCGCCCAATAAATCATTTTTTGCCATAATAAAATCCTTTAATGGTGTATGTGACACGCGAGCGTAGCACCGCCAGCGGTTGGTTGTACGATTGCGTACGAACTTGAAATGGCACGTAAACGTTTCACAGCACTTTCAAATCGTTCGATAACATAGTCAATCTCTTCATCCGTTGTAAAACGGCTCAAGCTCAAACGAATACCTGTGTGGGCAAGCTCATTGTCCGCACCAATCGCAAGCATTACCGTATTGGCTTCGAGTGATTCCGACGCACACGCCGATCCTGTCGATGCTCCGATAAGGGCGTTGTTTAAATCCCACAACATCCCCTCACCTTCAACCCCGCGAATGGAGATCAAAATCGTATTAGGGGTACGGTTGGCGCGATCACCTACGACCATGACATCTTCAAGTGCTCCCAGCAACGCATCTTCCAAACGATTTCGTTTAGCCGCAATCATTGAAATTTTCTCTTCCATATTGGTCGTTGCCATCTCCAACGCTTGACCCATCCCTACAATATAGGGTACATTGAGAGTTCCTGAACGGCGACCCCCCATGTGTTCTCCTCCGTGTAACAACGGCGTAAGGTGTTGAGAGTTTTTGATATACAATGCACCGATCCCTTTAGGACCATGGAACTTATGCGCTGACATCGACATGAAATCGACATGAACCTCTTCCATATTAACAGGGATTTTACCCACTGCTTGAACGCCATCGGTATGGAAAAGAACCCCTTTCTCTCGGCAAATCTCACCTATCTCTTTGATAGGGAAAATCATCCCTGTTTCGTTGTTCGCCCACATAATAGAGACCAACGCCGTTTTTTCAGTGATAAACGCTTTTACCGTATGTGCCTCCACAATCCCTTGATCGTTCACGGGCAAATAAGTTACTTTGACCCCTTGATCTTCGAGGAATCTACACGTAGAGAGAACCGAGGGGTGCTCAATCTCGGTTGTGACGATATGGTTCTTATCGCTGTGGAGAATTTTATCAATCCATACCGATTTAAGAACCCAGTTATTGGCTTCCGTTGCACACGAGGTGAAGATAATATCATCTTTATCGCTCGCACCAATCCCCTTGTACATTTGATTAATCGCTTTGGTAATGGCAGGGTGAGATGCCGTACCAAACTTATGAAGCGAATTGGGATTTCCGTAAATCTCACTAAAATACGGGATCATAGCCTCAGTTACCGCTGGATCAACCATAGTCGTCGCGTTGTTGTCTAAATAGACTTGCATTATGACTCTCCTGTGAATAGAATTTAATATCAGACAATTTTTATCTTATTTAAGTTTTGGGATAATAATACAACCGACGTTATAGATACCTTAAGGTTTTTTTCATTCGATGGTGACTTAAGGATAAACCCTATTTCGCCACTTCAACGATCAGTGGAGATTCATTCTCAAACTTCAAATAGATGAGCCGATTTTTGGGGGAATCGTAGAGACGAAAGAGTTCACAATGCACCCCAATCACATCACTATGTGTCAGATAAAGGGCTTCTGGACGAATGGGTAATGTTATCGGTATCGCCGATTCTAATCGAACTAATGTGTTATCGGATTTGAGAATAATCCATACGACATTGGGGCGATCGATTCCATACAACGAGTGGTTTGACCCATTGACGCTCAGCATAGCAAAATCTTTTCTCCCCGTATCCGATACCGTTAGGGTTTGGGGTCGATCGAAATCACTGCGCATCAGAGAAAGCACTCTATTTTTTTGGGAAACTATTTTTGCTTTTTCTTTGTAAAAAGCTTGCTGTTGTCGTAACCCCCCTATTGTTCCAAACAAAAACACTGCAATAAGTCCGAAAAGAGCAATGGAGACCAACAGCTCAACGAGGGTAAAAGCGCGTCGATTCATAATGTACCCGAGGTGAGTCGAAAAAATGTTTTGCTCTCACGATTGTTTTTTAGAACCACTTTTTGAATTCCTATCGGTGAGGTTTTACCCATATTTAGCCCATTTATACGGATGGAACCCAGAGGGTCAATGATCTCTTTGGGGGAAAGTCGGATCTGATACGTAGGTGTTTGAAGGGATTCTCGTATGGCAGAGTGATCGATAACATAGCGCATTTTTAGAATCTCATCGACACTCATCACCCTCCCCTCTATGCTATCGTTGACCTCTCCTGCCACCAAACCCATCATCATCGAGGTCTCAAAATGACTCAGAAGATTTTGGGATGCCTTTGAAATATTGGAGACCACTTGCATCAGTGCCAATGTTGCTACAGAGGCGATCATCACTGCCACGAGTGTTTCGATAAGGGAAAACCCTTTAGTGTGTCCCATAATAACTGTCCGTTTTGAGAGGGGTGGTAGATTCATTGAAGAGAAAACGCCGAAGGGCATCTTCATTTTGGGTGACAAAAGGTTTATCTCCCCCTAGAGGGGTATAGGCATAAAAAGTGGTCTTACTTTTGAGAATCAATGGGGTGAAGGCTCCATCGGGATAGAGGGAGAGTTCAAAACACCCCTGTTGTACTACGCCGCCGCTGCGCGTGACGATGGAACCGAGTGCTTTTAGTTCTCCATAACGGTCGAATCCATAGCGTATAGGGGTCGCTTCTGATTGCAAATGAGAGGTTGCTATAAGCTTCTTATCCGCAGTGAAAACACGGCACTCTTGACACGATTTGTCACACACCATCCGAATCTCGCCGCTGTGCTCCAACGCTTTCATACTGCTTTTAAGGGTACTTAGAGAGAGCGTCGTCGAGGTAATTTTCTCTTTTTTGAGGGTAAACATCCCAATCGAATAGACAATACCCACCACAATCATAACAATGAGCAGTTCAAAAAGGGTCATACCGCCACGAGAGAGTTTCACTTATTTACACTCGGAAAGTTTTTGATCCCTATTTTCATTTTTCCCGCCCTCTTTACCATCCGCACCCAAAGAGACAAGATCAACGGTATCGTCCATATTGAGATAAATATAGGGCTTATTCCACGGGTCTTTGGGAAGATTTTTTCCCTCGATATAGGCATTGGACGAATAGGAAGTATACTCACTAGGACGAGGATTAGTAAGCAATGCTTTGAGCCCCTCTTCGCTTGTCGGATACCCGCCATTATCGACTTTGTACATCTTAAGAGACTCATTTAAACTTTTCATCTGAATACATACTAGCTTTTGTTTCGCCTCTTCACTTTTTCCCGTAATATTAGGGATAACAAACGCCGCCAAAAGTCCAAGGATGATAATCACAACCATAATCTCAATAAGGGTAAACGCTTTTCTTTTAGAATTAGATTTCATTTTATAACTCCTATAATATGAAACAGTATATCATTAAATTGTTGTGGATAAAATATATAAGAAAAATAGGAAGTAGATAATAACTTTGAGAGAAATTTGAAAAAGTAGAGGAGAAATAAATTTAAAGGTGGTGCGGATGAGAAGACTTGAACTTCCACGCCTTGCGGCACCAGATCCTAAGTCTGGCGTGTCTACCATTCCACCACATCCGCATAAAATCTAAGGTTGGTACGCCCTAGAGGATTCGAACCTCTGACCGATGCCTTAGAAGGGCATTGCTCTATCCAACTGAGCTAAGGACGCAAGAGTTACTATGGTGCGCCCGATAGGGTTCGAACCTATAACCTACGGATCCGAAGTCCGTTACTCTATCCAGTTGAGCTACGAACGCACAATCGCCTTCTAAAACATCGAATGTCAAAAGGAATTCAAATAAACTGTATGGGGTGGAATACGGGGCTCGAACCCGTGACCCCCGGCACCACAAACCAGTGCTCTAACCAACTGAGCTAATTCCACCATACGAAAAAAATTTATTTAAAATTACCGTTGAAATAAAAAATGGTCGGGGCGAGAGGACTCGAACCTCCGGCCCCTTGCTCCCAAAGCAAGTACTCTAACCATACTGAGCTACGCCCCGACCTGTCAGCTAATAAAGTCTAAACTAAATTAGTGAGGTGGAATTATAGTGTACTTTTTACAAAATGTCAAGAAGAATTTTTAAAACTGTATCATTCCATCAACAGGAGAGCTTGCAGTCGCATACGGACGCTTGGCAATTCGCCCTGCGAGGTAGCTCAAACGCCCTGCAATAACGGCATTTCTCATAGCCTCAGCCATCATCATTGGGTTTTGGGCTTGGGCGATTGCGGTGTTGGTTAGAACACCATCCGCTCCCAGTTCCATTGCTATGGCAGCATCGCTTGCGCACCCTATTCCTGCATCGACGATGATAGGAACTTTGACCGCTTCACGGACGAAGACGATGTTATAGCGATTTTGAACCCCGAGACCACTTCCGATAGGAGCAGCGAGAGGCATAATGGCATGAGCACCTGCATCCTCCAAGCGACGTGCCATAATCGGATCATCACTCGTATACGCCATAATCGTAAAGCCATCTTTCGCCAACACTTCACACGCTTTGATCGTCTCTAGTACGTCGGGATAGAGAGTTTTGAGCGTGTCGCCGATTACTTCGAGCTTGATGAGATCGATTCCCGTAGCTTCACGAGTGAGACGAAAAAGGGTAATTGCCTCTTCAGCAGTCGTACATCCTGCTGAGTTTGGGAGAAACTTAACGTTTGTTCCAGCAAAGGTATCGCGTAAGTTTGCCTCATTAGGGTTGGTAATATTGAGACGACGGACAGCTACTGTGATCAGCTCTGAACCGCTGGCTAAGGTTGCCGCTTTGGTCGTTTCAAAGGAGTCGTATTTTCCGCTTCCTACGATAAGACGGCTTCCGAGGGTGTATTTTCCGATTTTTAATGTGTGCATTTTTTAAAGTTCCTTATAATTTAAGTTTATACGCCATCGGAGTAAAACCCCGATAGCTACGCTAACGCTTAGTTTACCTCGGCGGTAAGCCCATTTTTTAAAATACTAATGATCCCTTGAGGTAAAATTTCATACTCAATTTCGTGAATTTTAGCCGAAAATTCTTCTAATGTATCGGAAGAATTTTTAGTAAAACTTTTTTGCAAGATTATGGCACCTCCATCAAGCTCATCACTCACCCAATGGACACTCACTCCGCCTAATGGTTCATCGCTCTCAAAACATCGTTCAATGGCACGAGAGCCTTTGAAAGCGGGAAGTAACGAGGGATGAAGATTGATAGCACGGATGTTGGTTGTAAAAACAGGGGTAAGGATGCGCATAAAACCGCATAGCACGACGAGATCGGGAGTGTACTGACCTATGGCTTCGACCAGTGCTGTGTCATACGCTTCACGGCTATCATACGCGCGATGGTCAAGAATTTCAACGGGGATTCCTGCATTACGTGCTTTGGCAATCCCTCCTGCATTGGGATTGTTGGTAATGGCACAGGTAATGAGGGCGTGTTTGGTGTGAATTTTTTCGATTAGGTTGGCGAGGTTCGTCCCCTCACCGCTGAATAAGGCTACAATTTTTTTCATAGGGTTGTGATACTTTCAATGAGATCAAATGGGGTGAGGGCATAATTATTTTTTGTAAATTTTTGAGACGCTATTGCGTGAGCAAGAGAACCTTGAACAGCGGATTCAAGAGGATCATATCCTTGCGCGAGCAATGCTCCGATAAGCCCTGCGAGAACATCACCGCTTCCCCCTTTTGCCAGCGCTACTGTACCGTGTGGATTAATGAAAAAATCATCTTTGTGTCCGATAATAACATTGGAACCTTTGAGAACCAATACGGCATTAGGATATTTGTTACAAAACTGCTCAACGTATTCAAAGCGGTTATTTTGAAGCGTAGCGACATCAATATCAGCAATGCCACATATACGGAGAACTTGGGTGAACTCTTTGGGATGGGGGGTGAGGACAACATTGGATCGTTGCAATAACTCCAAAAACATCGGATGGGCAAAAATATCGGCATCCAAAACTATCGGGGAATCGTTCTCTAACAGTGCAGAGAGTTCTTTATCACAAAACTCAACGCCTAGCCCCATACCCAAAGCAATGGCGGTCGTGGTCGTTGGTAGGGAATGACTTTGCATGAGGTCGTAGGGGATATGAACATTTTCATTACTGATAAGCGTTACCAGCCCTGCCCCAAAACGGTGCGCTGCCGAACCTGCAATGACGGCAGCACCGATTTTCTCTCCGCATACAACGCAAAGATGTCCATACGTCCCTTTGTGCGCGGAGGTCACGGTTCGCACGGGGAGATGCAGATCACTTTGTTCAAGGAGATGCCACGCGGATGGAAGCTCATAATGGGAGCGGTGAATTCCCAAATCAGCGACGATAATCTCTCCGACAACTTCTTTGGCAGCATCGCTAAACATCCCCCGCTTGAGGGCTCCCATCGTCACCGTCAAATGAGCTTTATACGTATGCAAGTCCACTTTTCCATCCGAGTGTAAACCGCTGGGAATATCACACGCGATTTTAAACCCCTTGAGCACGTTAAGAGACTCTACTATTTTTTGCGCTTCAATGTTCAGAGGGCGACTCAGACCACTTCCGAAAAGAGCATCGACGATCACATCAGCAGAGATTGGAAGTTCACTAGGGAAAAGAGCTAGTTTTGTGAGACGATTGTATTGAAGTTGGCAAAGGGGTGAACGTGCCCCGAAAGGGAGATGAACGCTAATAGAATAATCACCCTCAAGAAGTCGTGCAAGGGCCAGCCCATCTGCTCCGTTATTGCCACTGCCACAGACGATAAGAATAGAAGAGTGAAGAGGAAAACGCTCACGAATGATTTTTTCTATCCCCATAGCGGCATGCTCCATCATCACCTCCTCGGTGAGGGCATACTGTTCTACACTGTATCTATCAAGGGAGGAGACTTCAACGTAAAGGTTTTGCATAGAGTAAGTCCATTTCGGCTATAATCGCATTTATGAACAACGATTATATCGCAATAGCCTGCAAGACACTTGAAATCGAAGCGAATGCGTTACGTGACGCAATCCAAACCATTGGTGATGAGATACCCTGTGCCGTTGATATTATCCTCGGGTGTACGGGTAAACTTATCATTACAGGAGTAGGTAAATCAGGGCTGATTGGAGCCAAAATGGCTGCAACGTTTGCCTCTACGGGGACACCGAGCTTTTTTTTACACCCTACCGAAGCCCTTCATGGAGATTTGGGGATGATGGGCAAAGACGATGTCGTACTCGCTATCAGTTACAGCGGTGAGAGTCCAGAACTTAGCTCTATTCTCCCTCATATCAAGCGATTTAATATCCCCCTTATCGGGATGACCCGAAATGCTCAATCGACATTGGGACGTTTTAGTGATGTCGTGATTAATATCAATGTGGCGATAGAGGCGTGTCCTCTCAATATCGCTCCAACCTCTTCAACGACGTTGACGTTAGCCATGGGAGATGCCCTTGCGGTGTGTTTGATGGAAGCTAGAGGATTTAAAAAAGAGGATTTTGCCTCATTTCATCCTGGTGGAGCGTTAGGAAGACAGCTTTTTGTTAAAGTAAGCGATTTGATGCGGAGCGAAAACCTTCCGATAGTGGAGGAAGAGACCCCTCTCAAAGAAGCTATTTTACGACTGAGCGAGGGACGATTAGGGACAGTATTTCTCACGAATGCGCAAGGGAAACTCTCAGGGCTTCTTAGCGATGGGGATATCCGTCGTGCATTGTTGGGGGATTCTTTTTCCCTCGATGCCCCAGCCCAAGAGTTTGCCACTAAAAATCCGATGGTAATTATGGACGGCTCTATGCTTGCCAGTGATGCGTTGGTTCTTATCGAAAAACAAAAAATTCAACTGTTAGTCGTCACTGACAAAGACGGCATTATACAAGGTGCATTGCACCTTCATACACTCGTGGAAGCAGGTATCTCATGATGAGACTTAACAAATTTATAGCCCACTACTCGACCTATTCTCGCCGTGAAGCAGATCAGGCGATTTTGGATGGGTATGTCCGTATCGATGGTGAAATCGAAAAAAATCCAGCCGTCTCGGTGGATGAGCGCAGTGCTAACGTTATGGTCAGCGGTAACAAAATCACCGCAACTGACCAATTTACCGTTATCGTTTACAACAAGCCGCGCGGTGAGTTGGTAACCAAGAAAGATCCTCAAAAGCGTCGAACGATTTATGATTCTCTCTCTAGTAATTATAAACATTTTATCCCTGTTGGACGGCTTGACTATGCGTCAGAGGGGCTATTGCTTCTCACTGATGCATCACGTGTTGCTACGGCATTGATGACCTCTAAAATGGAGCGTGTGTATCGAATCAAAATCAAAGGAGCCGTCACTGAGGGGATGAAAATCGCTATGGGTGAGGGGTTGGAACTTGATGATGCGAGTGCAGGTGCGCATGAGTATGCCGAGGAAGGGCCGATGAGCTTTGCCCCTTTTTATGCCTATCAAATACAAAAAGACCAGGGCGATTATTCGATCCTCAAAGTCGCTATCGGTGAGGGACAAAACCGTGAACTTCGCCGCTTTTTCGCCCACTTCGGTGCTGAAATCGTCGATCTCAAACGCCTTAGCTTCGGAGGGATTGAACTGAACAATCTTCCGACGGGAAAAGTGCGCTTTTTGGAGCGTAGCGAATATGCATCATTACGTGACTTTTTAGACACGGCGGAAAAAGCGCAAGTCATGAAGCAAAAAGATATGCAAGGCAAGGCAAGAGCTTTGGGCAAACCTGCTGCACGCAAACCGATTGTAGAAGTGAAAAAAGCAACCAAACGTGAATTTATCAAAGATAAAAAAGAAAAACCTCAGAACGAGGTGTTTGGAACCAATAAATACAAACCAAAAAGTGAAAATAAGTTTAAAAAATAATGGCTGATTTTACCTATCTCCTTCGTCCAAAAACGTTCGATGAAGTGGTAGGGCAGAATCATCTTTGCGCTGTGAATGCTCCTCTACGCTCCCTCTGTGAAAGTAATAATTTACCCCACTCCTTTTTTTATGGCCCTCCTGGATCTGGCAAAACAACATTAGCACGGATTATTGCCTCCGTCTTGGAGATGCCCTTTTACGAATTTAACGCAACGTCACTTAAAATCGAAAACTTACGTAAGATTTTTGATCAATATGAAAATTCTCTCACTAAACCTCTGATCTTTATCGATGAAGTACACCGTCTAGCAAAGAATCAGCAAGAAGTGTTACTCCCTGTTATGGAAAAAAACAGTGTG
>CANMHZ010000004.1 GCA_947497635.1 Helicobacteraceae bacterium
AAATATGATGATACAGATTTAGAAGAAACAACAACCTCTTTGGGTGAGATGCTTGATGTGTTGCGTGATGGTATTATGAATATTCGGATGGTTCAAGTCGAAGAGTCGTTTGCCAAGCTTCGCCGAAACGTCAGTGATGTTGCCAAAAAAGTGGGTAAATCCATTGACTTTTCGATCAGCGGCGGTGAAACGGAACTTGATAAATCGGTAGTTGAAAAACTAAGTGATCCCCTCGTACATATGTTACGAAATTCAATCGACCATGGTATAGAAAACAAAGAAGATCGTCTAGCAGCGGGCAAACCTGAGCACGGACGTATTGAACTACGCGCTTATCCTGAATCAGGAAACATTATCATTGAAATCGAAGATGACGGGCGAGGGCTTAATACCCAGGTCATTTTAAATAAAGCACGCGCCAAAGGGTTAATCGCCCAAAACGAGACCCCAAGCCAAGATGACATTAATATGATGATATTTCATCCAGGTTTTTCAACGGCAGAAGTTGTCTCTGACATCTCAGGAAGAGGTGTCGGGATGGATGTTGTCAAACAAAACATTGATGCGCTTAAAGGGAGAATTGATATTATTAGCCAGTTGGGAAAAGGGTGTAAATTTATCATCACCCTCCCCCTAACGTTGGCTATTATTGATGGATTTTTGGTTCAAGCTGGATCAACCAAATATATTATTCCACAAGATATGATTCAAGAGGTAGTTGAATTAACCGAAAATTATCGCGTCAACGTTGGAAATTCTCTCTTGCTGAACCTACGGGGGGAACTGCTCCCACTTTTGGATATCAAAGACTATTTTTGTGATAACGATGCGGAGCTTTACCCGAGAGAAAATGTTATTATTGTCCGATATGGTTCGTATCGTGCAGGACTGATCGTCGATGAACTTTTTGGGGAGCAACAAACAGTCGTCAAGTCGATGGGGGCACTCTTTCGAAAAGTTCCAGGGATCTCAGGGGGCTCTATTCTTGGGAGTGGAGAGATTTCTTTGATTTTTGATATCCCTGCATTAATCAACTATGTAATACACCATGAAAAAAGATGAAGGAGTACGAATGAATAATAACACAACAAGTGAAGAGATTTTTTTTGATGATCATGAACTGATTGTTAGTATGACCGATCCCAAGGGGTTCATTATCTATGTGAACGATATTTTCTGCAAAGTTGCAGGGTATGAGCGTTCTGAACTTATCGGTGAACCCCATAATATTATTCGTCACCCCGATATGCCAAGAAGTGTTTTTAAACTCTTGTGGGATCGTGTGTTAGCAGGAGAATCTATCTACGCTTTTGTCAAAAATAAAGCTAGAAATGGAGACTTTTATTGGGTTAAAGCCTTTGTTACCCCAATCATCGAAGACGGTAAGATTATAAAAATAGCCTCCTATCGTCGTCCTGTCTCACAATTTATCAAAGAAGAGATTAGCAAAGTCTATGACGCGCTCAAAGAACACGAAAAACACAACCGCCTTGAAGACTCGTTTCAATTTTTACTAGGGTTTCTTGACGAACGCGGGATCAGTTATGATCGTATGATTGATCGTTTGTGTATGGGTAAATCTATCAGTAATATAGGAGTTTTAAGTATCGACTTCGATCAGTTTTATATTGATCATATTATTTTCAAACATAATATTATTCATGCTGCCAAAGAAGGGAAATGGGAAACTGAAGTCGTTAAGCCCTGCTGCTGCCGATTTGGAAAAAATCTCAAAGAGCTGGAGTCTATGCCCTTTACAGCACATCCTTCGTGGCATAAAGTGCACCAGTGCCATAATGAAGTCCATTCTCTCATGCAAGATTATCTTGATAAAGCTTCGCGTGGTGCATCTTTAAGTGAACTAAATCCGATTCTTGACAAAGTTGAAAATGATACCAAACAATTGTTTAGTCATCTTCACATTGCCATCGACACATACAGATAGAAGGGATGTTTTATGAAAGGGGATAAAAAAATGAAAAAGAATAAAAAGAATGATTATATTTTAGAAGCGATTCGGGCACTTAAAGAGGGACGTTTTAGTGAAGAGTTCACGTCGGATAGTGATAAATCTAGCGGTATTTTTGAAGAAATTGCGGAGTTACGCGCCATTCTAAAAGAACTGCATACCGAAACTCACGCCATGAATGAAGCCGTCCTCCATGGAAATATGGACTATCGAATTGATGGGATGAAGTATAATGGTGATTTTGCGCGCTTGGTGGATGGGATAAATTACAACGTCGATCTAAGCGTCTGTGCCACACGAGACATCTCTTATGTGGTTGAACGAATCAAAATGGGGGATTTCGCCGCCCGTGTTACCACCCCTTATTATGGTGATTACGATCAGCTAAAGACCTCTATTAATACTCTTGCGGAAGTTCTTCATAATTTGCTTGTCGATGCTTCCCTCTCTGCTCGTGCGATGCAAAATGGTAATCTTGGAATACGCATCGATGCAAACAAGTACGGAGGTGATTTTACTAAAATTGCGGAACAACAAAATGCGTCTACGGAAGCCGTTGTTAGTGTCCTTACTGCATTGCAAAGTGTTCTAAAAGAGTTTTCACAGGGGAATCTTACGGCTCAAGTCGAAGCGATTTACAGCGGTGACTATGCCAATATCACTGAGGCACTCAACACGCTTGGGCTAATGCTCAATCACTCTATCGCCGAAGTAACGCGCGTCATGGCTGCTCTAAGTCGTGGAGAACTAGGGGATCGTATTGAGATTGATCTCCCTGGGGATCTTAGTGCCATTAAAACATCCACCAATCAATCCATGCAAACGCTTGCCGATATCGTAGCAGAATTAGGGGATACCCTTGATCGACTCGGTAATGGTAATCTAACCCGTCGTATCACCCTTGAGCTTCCGGGAGAACTTGCCCTTATTAAGAACTCTGTGAATTTATTTATTGATAATTTGGCTTCTATGATTACAAAAATCGTCATCAGTGCAAATGAGATTACTATGGCTTCAAGCGAAGTGAGCAAATCGTCCAATTCCCTTTCTCATGGTGCCGAAATTCAAGCTTCCTCAATCGAAGAAACTACCAGCTCAATCGAAGAGATGAGTGGATCTATTAACGAAACTGCTAACAATGCCAAAAAGACAAATGATCTTGCTTTTGAAGCTTCCGTTATGGCAAAAAATGGGGGAGAGTCGGTTGCGAAAACAGTAGAGGCGATGCGTAATATTGCCGATCGAATCAAAATCATCGAAGATATTGTCTATCAAACCAATCTCTTAGCCCTTAATGCCGCCATTGAAGCAGCACGTGCGGGAGAACATGGCAAAGGGTTCGCCGTCGTTGCTGCGGAAGTTCGCAAACTGGCAAAACGCTCTCAAGTCGCTGCCAAAGAGATCAGTGAAATCACAGGACGAAGTGTCGCCATCTCGGAAGAAGCAGGATCACTTATTTCTCAGTCATTACCCAAAATCCTCGAAACAGCCGCTCTTATCCGAGACATTTCCGTTGCTGCCACCGAACAAGATGCGGGTATCGGTCAAATTAGCATTGCCATGAATCAGCTGGATCAAGTAACGCAAGAGAATGCAAGTGCCTCTCAAGAACTAGCCGCAACGGCAACCGAGCTTAATGCACAAGCCTCATCCTTAACCGATATGATGAAATTCTTCCGTCTCAAAGAGGACCATTCCAATCCGTCTCGCAAAGAGCACTCTTTTGCTTCCAACGCGCACGTTCAAAAGGAACGATCTCATGATTACACTCTAGGTTCACCACAGTCCCATCACGAGCTAGATCTTCGTGAGTTTGATAGCTACTAAAAATGGAAACGACGATGACATCATGGGACGATACATGGGAAGATGATCTTGATCTAACGATAAAAGAGGGAGATCAATATTTGCTTTTTTATCTGGATGAAATCCTCTTTGCTATGGGTTCAGCAGCGGTAGCCGAAATCGTTGAATATCCACCTATTACAAAAGTTCCTATGATGAACAGTTCTGTTTTGGGGGTTGCGAATATCCGAGGAAGTATTGTTGGAATCATCGATCTTTCATTACTATTAGGGATGAAAGCCACTGTTGTCACCCCAAAAACCTCTGTTATAATCGTTCATACGCAAACCAATGGAGAGAAAATTGATATTGGACTTCTTGTAGATGAAATTTTTGAGGTGGATAATCTTCATCCAGATTCAATCTTGAAGTGTCCCCCTTTTGGACTTTCCATTGACAAAAAATTTATCGCTTCCATGGCTACGTATAAAACTAGCTATTTAATGCTTCTTGACATGGATAAAGTCCTTGATATTGAGCATCTGTCAGAAGGAACTGTTTTACAATGAACTCAACAAAAAATGATACTTCCCTCGACGTAATCGAAGAAGACGAACTCGATCTTGTCAAACTTGTTACTTCAAATGCCAATGATGCCAATCAATACCTTATTTTTGAAGGTTCAAATGGAGAATTCTACGCAATAAATGTGGCAAAAGTAGATGAGATCCTGATTTATGGTGATTTTGAGATAGCCCACAACACCGATGGAAGTCTCATTATCGGAACGGCACAAATTCGAGAAAAAATGACCCCTTTAATTATTTTTGATGCTTGGTTTGGCACGCCCGTTCTGGAAAAACAGGCGTATGAGCTTATGATTTTAGCATCCTTTGGCGGGCATAGAATAGCGATGATTGTTAAGCGCGTAGAGGATATCGTCGTCATTGAATCGAATGAAATGGAAAATAATGCTCGTAACAATGCCAACACCTCTTTCATTGCAACCATAAAGGTCAATGGTGCATTGCATTTGTGTACTATTTTTGACAGCGACAAGATGCTTTTGGATATTTTTCAAGATGAGACACTACAAAATAATGAATTACTTAATCATATCCTTCCTCGAAAACTGAGTACAAAAACACTCTTTTTTGCAGATGATAGTCGATTGATTCGGCAAATGGTACAAAAATTATTCTCCAAACTCGGTCTTACCTTCCAAATTTTTGAAAATGGATTGGAACTCATCGACGCATTGGCTGCTTTCCCCACCGATGATATCGCCCTTGTTATTACCGATATAGAAATGCCCGTTAAAAATGGACATGAAGTTGTCGCCGCGTTACGTGCGAATAAACGCTATGATGCTATCAAAATCATTGTTCACACCAATATGGCGAATAATCAAATGAAAGATTCCCTACTCCAACAAGGAGTCAATTGTGTGATTGGAAAAGTCAATCTTGCAACACTTGAGTCTGCTATCGCAGAATTTATCCGATGATGAGCTCATCTTTGACCTTAAGTGAACAAGAATTTTCACTTATCCAAAAGATTGTTTTTGATGAAGCGGGAATCTCTTTGGATCAGAGTAAAACAAGCATGGTTCAAAACCGCCTTTTTAAACGGATGTCGTTTTATAGTTTTACCAAATTTAACGATTATATCCGTGTCGTGCAGTTTAATCGTGACGAGCGCATTGAAATGATTAATCAAATCACCACCAATGAAACTTATTTTTTTCGCGAAGAGATTCATTTTAACTTTTTATCCTCTATCGTCAAAAAATACCGTTCACATGAGATATTTCGCGCGTGGAGTGCTGCGGCATCGGTGGGTGCTGAAGCCTATTCCATCGCAATGCTTCTTGATCGAACCTTAGGGCACGAAGCCTATCAGGTTGTCGGAACGGATATAAATACAGAGGTTCTCAAAAAAGCACGCCTTGGTCTTTATCCTGAAAGTTGGGTCGATAAAATATCACCTGAATATCGATCAAAATATTGTCTCAAAGGCAAAGGGCAGTATGCCCGTCAATTTTTAGTTGCACCAGACATTGTTCGTCATGTTACTTTTTTGGAAGGTAATCTTCTGAAAGTGCAAAATGAGTTAGGGATGTTTGACATCATTTTTTTACGCAATGTCCTTATCTATTTTAATGATGCAACACGAGAAATCGTTGTCCGAAATGTAATTAAGAATCTTAAAGTCGGAGGCTATTTGATCCTCTCCCTCACAGAAAGTATTAAACATCTCTCTATAGAAGAGTTAGTTCAAGCAGACGCATCTATTTATCAAAAAGTAGTGGCATAATGCCCTATAAAATATATTTTATACGAAGGATGAGACAATGAGCGATCATTACAAGGGATGTCTCGGAGTATTGGCCCATAAAAAACATATAGCTGTATTTGATGACAACACAACTATTTTGAAAACCTATCCCAAACTATTGGAAGCATTTAATACTTTTAATTGTTATGCAATAAACGACGCTACGGATGAGCATTTAACGTCTATTTTAACCACTGGCAACATTGATGCAGTCATTGTCGAGTCACGAGATGCCGTAGAAGTTATTCGTCTCTGCAGGCATATTCTTCGGTTTGATTGGAAGATTGCGATTGTTGTCATTGTTCCCGAGGAAGCGTTAATCCCATCCTTCCGACCAGCGAATGCAATTGTAGACGCCATTCTCTGCCGTCCCACCACCGAAGAGATACTTGTGCAGAAGATGGTAACCGCACTGGCTGCCAAACAGACGATTATTCAGCTTTCACTCTCCCTTGGGTTAGAATCACTCCTTTTAGACCAAGGAGATATTGAAACGTTCAAACGCACCTTTGAGGGGAATATTCTTTTATTATGCGAAACGCTTTATGATTATGAACAACGCCTTAAAAGTGGTGAGTTGTCCCCTGTATTCTTCGGCGAATTAGCGGATGCAATGGAAAAAATTGCCAAAATATTTGAGCATCATCATTACACAAGCCATATTGCAAAAATATTCGATAGACTTGCCTTGTATTTGAGATCCTATAATTTTGAAATGGTCGACTTTACAACCCTTGAAGGGTTTGATTATTTGACTGACATTGTGAATGACATCATTTTTTATATGAAGAATTTCTTTGTCAATAGAATTTTCACCGATGTCTATGTCTTTGAACACTCCCTTGAAAATTCAATTCAGTTTATGAAAAATCGTCTTGAAAACAAAGAAGATACCCAAAGTGAAATGGAGTTTTTTGATGATTAGACTATTTATAATTGATGACTCAGCAATCGTTCGACACGGTTTTCGTAAACTGCTTGAAGGGGTGGAGGATATTACTATCATTGGAGAAGCTGAAAATCCAGTCGATGCTTTTGCAATATTCAAGCAAACAGGACTTCCTGATTTATTTATCCTTGATATTGAAATGCCAAAAATGGACGGGCTGACGTTTCTAAAAAAAATCAATGAACAGCGTCCAATCCCCGTCATTATCTGTTCAACATTAGTCACCGATGGCTCACCTGCGGCGATTGATGCGATGAGACTTGGTGCCGTTGAGGTGATTGAAAAACCACGCCTGAATCTAAGTGGATTTTTTCATGATTACAAAGATGAATTTCTTGCAAAAATTCGTGCTGCCGCTGCTGCAAGAGTAAAAATCAATACTCGCGCAAGTGTCGATATTCCGAAAACAAAACTTCCCGTAAGTACATCTCCTTCAAAGAAGATTGTTGCTATTGGATCCTCTACAGGAGGTGTTCAAGCCCTTGAAGAGATTATTACCCATTTACGTGCAGGACATGCTGGAATCGTGATTACGCAACATATGCCCCAAGGTTTTACCAAATCGTTTGCCAAACGGCTCGATCAACTAGCACCGCACTCAATCGTCCGTGAAGCCACCAATGATGAGCTCATCGAAGATGGTAAAGTTCTCATTGCTCCAGGTGGATTTCATATGGAAGTGTACGGCGTGGGAGGTGTTTTTAAAGTTCTCATCAAAGATTTTCCAAAAGTAAATTCGCATAAACCTAGCGTTAATGTACTTTTTAAATCCGTTGCCAAAAGTGCTGGAAAAAATGCAACCGGCTATATTCTTACGGGAATGGGAAGTGATGGCGCACAAGGGCTAAAAATGATGCGTGATGCTGGTGCGCATACCTTTGGTGAATCAGAATCAACGGCTGTTGTGTATGGAATGCCACGTATCGCGAAAGAGATGGAAGCTGTCGAAAAAGAGCTTTTGCTCACGGAAATCGCTTCTAATATTAATATAATAGGATAAAATATGGATAGAAGTATGATTTCATTTATTACAGGACTTGCAAAACGGATGCGCGTGATGGTGGTTGACGAGGACAGTGGAAACCGCGCAATTTATAAAAAGTTACTTAAGCCTATTTTTAGTGAAGTTTACTGTGTCGCAAAATCTCGAGATGCTTATATTCATTGGAGTCAGAACAGAGATCACTATGACCTCATTATTATTGCGGTTGATGAAAGTGATGCGAGCACACTGGAATTACTTAAACTCATTCGAAAGAAATCGTACGAGCAAAAATTCATTATTGCTCTTGCCAGTGATAATTACAATGAATTGTATACTTTTATCCCCTACGGGATAGAAGGAGTCATTAAAGACCCTTATGATAAAACACGCTTAAATGAAACTCTTTACCATGTTTTACGGGAGATTTCTGATCGAAAACTTCTCAATGCCTATGTTCTGCAACTTGGGCTTATGGCTAAAAGCAATACTGATCTTCGTATTCGTGCACGCAATAGTGTCGTCGAACTTCAAGAGCCTTTAGTTCCTAAAGTTGCCGAAAAAGCTCCCTTAACTCCTGAAGAAGCTCCCCACAAATTAATTGATAAGTATGCTATACGAGCCTCTTTCAAAGATAGCGATATGGCAGATGCCGTTCGTGATATGGATATATGTTCAATCGATAAAATTGATTTATTCCGCGAAAACATCCATATTTATCACCAAGATCTACTCAACCTTGATCTCGCAGACGCGGATACAACTAAAGCTGTTATTATTAAAACCACGAATGGTCTACTCGAAATCATCGAAGTGATCAATGAACTTAATTTATTCCCGGTCACGGTTCAAGCAGCACTGCACATGGCGAATTTCTTGAGTAATCTTGATCCAGCAGTTTTTGAGGATAATGACAAAAAACATCTCGCCCTTGATATTATCATAGCGCTATTCGATGATCTTGATAAATGGATTGAAACCGTCTTTATCAATCAAGACCTTGAATTTGTCAATTATTTTGATGCTTCATTCGCAAATACATGTCTTGAACTTGAATCTGCATTTGCAACTGAGACTGCAAGCAATGATGATGACGACTCTTTAGAATTTTTCTAAGCTTCGTCCATCCGCGCTTACTGCATAAACGTCGGAATCATATTAAACATTCGGATAGTAAAATCTTGCATCTCATTCATCATCCACGGCATCGTTAAGACAATAACAATAATAATGCCAATAACTTTGGGGATAAAACTGAGCGTTGATTCATTAATCTGGGTCGTTGCTTGAAAAATACTCACCGCCAACCCCAAAAACATCCCCACCAAAAGCGAGGGCAACGCTAGAATTAAAGCAATTTTAAACGTTTCGATTCCTAAACCTACTAACTCTTCTTGTATCATGACTACGTATTCCTTAATACGGTGTAGTCTTGAGGAATACAAAAATCTTTAGCGTCTATTTTTGTATCAAAAAAGTTATGTTTATGCCCAAGTTCAAAAAGTTTATTGATCGCTTCAAACTGCTGATCGCTCAGTGCAATCGAATCATCATTCGCATACAACTCCAAATATTTCTCCAGAGTTTGAGCATCGATACGCACGAGCGACCGTTCTATCAACATTTTAGAGAGAAGCTCTTTGTGATCCCGCGCCACTTGAACCGCTTTTGTAAGACAATTTTCATACTCTATTGCAGAGGTGAGAGGAAGAGAACGACGAATCGCCATTCCCCCCAAAGGAAGAGGAAGCTCTCCTCCGCTAAGCTCACACCATACATCCCACAGCTCCCGTTCAACTTCCAGCGAAGGGTCATACCCCAAAATAGACTCATGGATAAGAACTCCAGCATCCACTACTCCATCCAAAACAGCTTGCTCAATCTCTAAAAAATTCATATACACAATTTTAGCATCAGGATACGCGATGCGAAAAAGAAGAGCATTGGTAGTGAATTTCCCACTGAGGGCAACTTTGAAACGACGCTTAAGAACCGTCTCTTTTTTACGAATCAGCTTAGGGCCATACCCGATTCCAAAGCTAACCGCTGTCCGAAGAAGCGCATAGTCATCACGAATATGAGGATATAAACCGAAACTAATAGCACTAATGTCGTATGTCCCTTTGAGGGCTTCGGTGTTGAGCGTCTCTATATCAAGGGCAATATTGTCAAAAGCAGTATTATGCCGTCCCACCCATCCAAATTTGATGGCATAGTACATAAAAATATCATCCGCATCGGGAGAGTGTGCAATTAGCATTTTTTTCACGTATAAGTTCCTCTAAATTGATTAAATCATTATAAATTTTAACGAAATAACGCTAAAATATCGGCATAAATATTCGAATGAATATATTTTATTGCAATTTGTCATATTTTTAGTAAATTATTTCGAGTTGTCATATTATTGTCTAATTTTATATTTTAACCCTATTTAGGAGAACACGACAATGGTAGATCCAAACAAACTCAAGTCACTCGAACTGGCAATGAAACAAATCGACAAAACATTTGGCAAAGGGACGTTGATGCGTCTTGGAGATAAAGTTATCGAACCAATAGGTTCTATTAGCACGGGTTCACTTGGACTTGATTTGGCACTGGGCATTGGCGGCGTTCCTGAAGGGCGTGTGGTTGAAATTTATGGACCTGAAAGTTCAGGAAAAACAACCCTTACATTGCATATTATTGCTGAAGCGCAACGAAAAGGGTCTATTTGTGCCTTTATCGATGCGGAACACGCATTGGATGTGGGCTATGCCAAAAACTTGGGTGTAGATGTTGAAAACCTACTTGTTTCTCAACCTGATTATGGTGAACAAGCCCTTGACATCGTTGAAACCATTGCGCGTAGTGGTGCTGTCGATTTGATCGTTATTGACTCCGTAGCAGCCCTCACTCCGAAAGTAGAAATCGAAGGGGAGATGGGTGATCAGCAAGTGGGTGTTCAAGCACGTCTAATGTCCAAAGCATTGCGTAAACTTACAGGTGTTTTACACAAAATGAACTGTACTATTATCTTCATCAATCAAATCCGTATGAAAATTGGAACGATGGGATATGGCTCACCTGAGACGACTACTGGGGGAAATGCCCTTAAATTCTACGCATCGGTTCGTATCGATATTCGTAAAATTGCTACTCTCAAACAGGGAGAAAGTCAAATTGGTAACCGTGTCAAAGCAAAAGTTATCAAAAATAAGGTGGCACCACCTTTTCGTCAAGCAGAATTTGATATTATGTTTGGTGAGGGAATCTCAAAAGAGGGTGAACTCGTTGATTACGGTGTCAAATTGGATATCATTGACAAAAGTGGAGCGTGGTTTAGTTTCGAAGATACGAAGCTAGGACAAGGACGTGAAAACGTCAAGCAAAAATTCAAAGATGAGCCAGAATTGGCAAAAAAAATAGAAGACAAAATAAAAGCCGCCATGGGTGTGAATAACCTTATGGTAATGGGTGAATCTGAAATGAACGAGGTGGACGAATGATTTTTATTGATGAAGTAAGTGCGATTGAAGTAATGGATTCTCGTGGGAATCCTACGGTAAAAGCAACAGTAACATTGAGTGATGGAACGTGTGAGAGCGCAATCGTTCCAAGTGGTGCAAGCACCGGTAAACGTGAAGCGTTAGAGTTACGTGATGGCGATGCACGCTACATGGGTAAAGGGGTTCTTAAAGCTGTTGGACATATCAATAACGAAATTGCCGATGCGGTTATGGGTCTTAGCCCATTCAACCAAGCAATGATCGATGCGGTTATGAAAGAGCTTGATGGAACTGAAAATTATGGTAACCTTGGGGCAAATGCTGTTTTAGGTGTTTCTATGGCAGTAGCACGTGCAGCAGCTAAAAGTCTTAAAATTCCTCTTTATCGTTATCTAGGTGGTGCAAACGCGATGGTTATTCCTGTGCCGATGCTTAATATCATCAACGGCGGATCTCACGCCGATAACAGCGTTGACTTCCAAGAATATATGATTATGCCTGTCGGGTTTGAAGAATTTAGCGAAGGGTTACGTGCATCGGCTGAAGTGTATCATACCCTCAAAAAAATTCTCAAAGATCGTGGTGCCAATACAGCACTGGGTGATGAGGGTGGATTTGCGCCTGATTTGGCTTCCAACGAAGAGCCGATTCAAATCCTTATGGAAGCGATCGAAAAAGCGGGCTACAAAGCAGGAGAGCAAATAGCCATTGCTCTTGATGTTGCAGCGTCTGAGTTAGTAACAGAGGGTGGCTATAAACTTGATTCTGAGAACAGAGTTGTTACCTCTGAGCAATTGGTTGATTATTATGTTGATCTTTGCTCTAAGTACCCTATTGTCTCTATCGAAGATGGACTAAGCGAAGATGACTGGGCTGGTTGGAAAATTATGACCGAAAAATTGGGTAATAAAATCCAAATTGTTGGGGATGATTTGTTCGTTACTAATGTCAATATCTTGGCAGAGGGAATTGCGAAAGGAATTGCAAATTCTATCCTTATTAAACCCAACCAAATTGGTTCAGTTTCTGAGACAATGCTTACCGTTCGTCTTGCGCAACGAAATGGCTATAAATGTGTTATGTCTCACCGTTCAGGAGAGAGTGAAGATGCCTTTATCGCTGATTTTGCGGTAGCTCTTAACTGTGGTGAGATCAAAACGGGTTCAACCGCTCGTGGTGAACGTACAGCTAAATACAACCGTCTTCTTGAAATTGAAAATGAAGTAATGTACGGTGAATACCTTGGCAGTTCATTATTTCAATAATGAACTATGAAGAGCATGAGCAAATAATCGACTCAAGCGATAGCTATCAAAGCTTTAGTGAGCGTCGTTTTGGTCTCTCTACTTCCAAATTCTTTTTTCTATCGGGACTTTTCGTAGGGACACTCTTTTATCTGGGTGTTCTTATATTTGGAAATAATTCCATTTTGGTACTCATTCATCTCGAAGAGTATCAAAATTTTTTAATTGATGATATTGAGCGTCTTAAAAGTGAAAATGCAGCGCTTCAAAAACAATATTTTGAGTTAAAAGAGTTGGATGCAGATGCCGAAACAGCAAAACGTGGAGTAGTCGCGCCATGAGAACAATAGTTTTACTTTCTACACTCCTCTTACTATCCCTACACGCACGGGTGAACCCTTTTTTTTCTACTGCTGAAAATAAAAACTTTCCCATTACCAATAATCGAGCAGAGCATAAGCCCCCCCTCACCTCAATGACCTATAATGCCCCAGATCAATCTCGTATACTTAAAGAAGTCTCTTTTACTTTTCAAAATCTTGATGGTAGCTTTGAAACTCGTAAACTTGCAATAGATCAAAGTATCGACTGGCGCGCGCCTCTTGTTCTATCACAATCAGGCGCATACAAAGCACCTACAACAGACAAACCTATCTCTTCCCCACCATCTCCTCAACAGCAAGACTTTATTCAAATTATCAATTCAGGAAGCAGTATTAGCCTTCTTACAAAAGATTCGATGCTTCGAAACTTTCCCCTTACTGAGCCAGAGAGTCTCATCGTTGATTTCAAGCACACCAAAACTTTTGAACCTTTTGAAAAAACGCTTACGACTGCCCCCTACAAGAAAGTACGCATTGATTATCATGGAACTTTTGCTCGGGTGACCTTGACTCTTGATGGTCATCATGTTTGTAGTGTAGCTAAAAATGCGCAAGGTGTGACAGCCGTTTGTAAATAACAATAATTTGAAAGAATAAATAGGAAGGGAAAAAAGAGTTAGATTCCCGAGCTAGTCGGGAATAAGGAATGACGTGATTACGCTACAGCAGCCAAAGCAGCATCGTAGTTAGGCTCTTCAGTGATTTCAGGAACGATCTCTTTGTATGTAACAACACCATCAGCATCAACTGCGAAGATTGCGCGACATGTTACACCTGCAAGAACAGAACCACCAAGCAATACACCATACGCGTTTGCAAATTCTTTGTTACGGAAGTCAGAACATACTGTTAGGTTATCAATACCTTCAGCTTGGCAAAAACGACCCGCTGCAAATGGAAGGTCAAGAGATACGATAGTAACAGTTACATCAGAAAGACCTGCTGCTTTTGCATTAAAGTTACGAGTTTCAGTTGCACAAACACCTGTATCCAATGAAGGAACAACGATGATAAGTTGTTTTTTACCTGTTGCACCACCTACAACGATGTCACCCAAACCTGCTGAATTTACAACTGTGATTGACGGTGCTTTGTCACCAACATTTACTTCATTGCCTAAAAGTTCTACGTCTGTACCTTTGAATTTTGTTGTTGCCATTTGGGGCTCCTATTTTTTATTTATAATGAGAATTGTACAAAAATCGGACAATTTTACTCTGAATTCTAAAATATATATTTTAGTTTAAGCTATATCACAGTTTACAACGGGGCTGAATGGAAATATCACGATAAGAAACAAATGCTTTTTGATCATAAGCCTCAAGCGCACATCGTCCAATCATCGCTGCATTGTCAGAACAATATTCTAGTGATGCAACCAATAGCTGGGCTTTATGAGGTAGAAGTAGTTTCTCAACTTGACCCCGCAAATGAAGATTAGCACTTGCACCTCCGACGATGGCAAATCGTTTCGGAGGCTTGGTTTTGAAATATTTTTTAAGTTTTTGGATCAGATGCTCTGTCGCCGTCTTTTGAAAGGCTGCCGCAATATTGGGGTAATCTTCAGGAGATGCTTCTAGTGTAGACAAACGGACATTATTTTTAAGTCCTGAATAGCTAAAGGCAATTAAGGGCGATTGAGAGAGAGGAACGGTGAATGCAAATTTGGAAGCGTCACCATGGAGAGCGAGTTTCTCAATAACGGGTCCTCCCGGATACCCTAGCCCCAACATCTTGGCAACTTTATCGAAGCTCTCTCCGTAGCTGTCATCCATTGTAGTAGCAACTGTTTCCATCTCACTATAAGAGGTCACTTCAATAAGCTGAGTATGCCCTCCTGAAACCAGTAGCACCGTGAGAGGCAAGAGGGCTTCTTTTTCTATAAAGAGGGAATAGATGTGCCCTTTGAGGTGATTGATCGGCAAGATGGGGATATTGAGAGAGATGCTTAACGCTTTCGCCATTACGACCCCCTCCATCAACGTCACCCCAAGCCCTGGGGCATTGGTCACCGCAATTGCTTTTAATTTATCAAACCACAGCTCACATTCGGCTAAAATCGCAGGGAGGGCAATCGCATGCAAACGGCTTGCCAATTCGGGGACAACTCCACCATATTGAGAGTGCTCTAGCTCTTGGGAGATTTTTTTATGGTAAATGAGTTTTTTAGTTGCAATTTCGGTAATAGCAATTGAACTATCATCACACGAACTTTCGATACTGAGGATCATTTTCCCACCCATTCTTTGACCCATTGCCATTCGCCATATCCTGACGCATCATTAATGTGTCCTGCATTTTCCAATACTTTCATCTCTACCCCTAGTGATTTTTGAAGTGCGTGTGCCTCTTCTTGAGACATATAGGGGTCATTATCTGAGGTAACCATCATTGCCTCTTTCGCAAACAAGTTTTCGGGAGTTGAAATAGGGAAAAAAGTTTTAAGAATTTCAATTTCACAACTCAACCGTGGAGGAGCAACCAACAGAAGCCGTTTAACGGGAGCTATCTCCCCTTCATTACACAAATGAAGCCACAATGTACATCCAAGAGAGTGACAAATAACAACATCTGGTTTCATATCGTCTAAGAGAGCTTTGACTTGCTTCATCCAACGGTTTTTGCTGGGGAAATGCGGGTTATCCAAAAGAGGGAAGGCAACTATGCCATACTCTTTGGCAACCTCTCCTGCAAGCCATGCTTGCCAATGGGGAGCGTCAGAGCCACCCCAACCGTGTAAAATGAGGATTTTTTTCATCGTAACGCTCGTGTATAGGCTCTAACCTCTTCATCAATAGCAAATAGTTCTTCCACACAATGAGGCTCTTGTGAAAAATGGCTATATGTTTTTAAAATGAGGGTCGATAAAGTACCAAAACTAATCTCCCCTTGCACAAATCGTTCGATAGCGATTTCATTGGCAGCATTGACAATTACGCCACGCTGTGGATTAGCCAGAAGATCAGCCTTTAGCTCCCACAAAGGATAGCGTTCTTTTTGAATTTCACGAAACTCCAAAGAACCGATACGGATCAAGTCGATACGATCCAATAAAGGTTCGTTCACTTCCCCCATCAACGCATAGGCAATGGGGAGTTTCATATCGGCGTGGGCAAAATGGGCGGTAGTAGAACCATCAGTATAATCAATAAGGGCGTGGATAAGGGAACGAGTTTCAATAACCGCATCGTATTCCCCCTCTCCAAAAAGCCAACGCGCTTCCAAGAGTTCAAAGAGTTTGTTCATCATGGACGCACTGTCGATGGTAATCTTCTGCCCCATTGACCAGTTGGGATGTTTCAAGGCATCCAAGAGAGTCGCATTGGCAACGTCTTTTATTGCCCAATCGCGAAAAGCTCCTCCGCTTGCAGTAATTACCATTCGTGAGATAGGACGGGATGTTTGATTCAGATACCACAGTCCAAAATGTTCGCTGTCGATGGGGATAATACGAGACGTATCGACGAATGCCCCACCAACAACTAATGACTCTTTGTTGGCAAGGGCGATACGCTTACTACACTCTAACGCTTTGAGTGTTGGACGAAAACCTGCGAATCCGACGAGGGCATTAACCACAAAATCGGACTCTGAGTTTTCAATCGCCTCTAAAATTGCCTCTTCACCTGATGTCACATGAGGATGATTGACACGAACGACATCGTGGGCATTTCGAACAACAACACGCTTAGGCGAAAATTTCTGGATTTGTTGATTGAGAAGATCGATACTGTTCCCTGCAACAAGGGTATCAACACTCAGATTAAAACGCTCGGCTACAAGAAGAGCATTAACCCCGATAGAACCCGTCGATCCCAAAAGGATCAAGCTAGACCTCGTAAGAGAATAAGCATCACGATAGAACCAAAAAGATACCCATCGATTCGATCAAGTACCCCCCCATGCCCTGGAAGAATATTACCGCTGTCTTTTACCCCAGCGGAACGTTTTAGATAACTTTCGAACAAATCACCAAATACGGCGGACACAGCGACCGCCATTGAGATAATAATTGCTTGAGTCATATTTTCTACAATACCGATACCAATAAAGAATCCAGCCACAGTAGCTACGGCAATACCACCATAAACACCTTCTCTCGTTTTCGAGGGAGAAGATATACTAAAGGGTGTACGTCCGATACTTTTACCGACGAAATAAGCGCCAATATCCGCGGAAGCCACAACAACTAATAACCATAGCAATGACGTTATCCCATACTCTTGATAGAGGCTCAGAAGATAGAGCATTCCAGCCGTTGGATAGACGAAGGGGAGGAAATTCCGAAATGGGATGTTTTGGGTATACGCAACCGCTCCCACAAAAATTAATCCCGAAACAATCAGCAAATCTTCACTGTAGGGATAAATCGCCGCAATGATCCACAAAATCGCCGCGTAAGCATACAAGGAGTTATTATTAATCCCAAAAAGTCGCGTAGACTCATGAAATGCAAGCATATAGACGACTCCAAGTGTGAGCCAAATCAACCAAAAATTATTAATTAGCCCAATCGTCAAAACACCTAATCCTAAGAAAACAGCGGTAATGATACGAGTTTGTAAGGCGTTTACGGATGGTTGCATCACTCTTCCTGATAGGGGTGTTTAAATATCGCGATTATACCATTTTATTTTTGGATATGGGATGGAAAGAAATTATTATTTTCATTATCTTCCCTCCCTATTTCCGATATAATTATCAAACATAATTTTAAAAAGGACAATGATGTTTGATGATAATATTTTTGAACAATGGCTTGACACAAAATCAAAAGAAATCGTTATCAAAATGGGTGATGGAAAAGCTCTTTCAAGTGATGAGATGATTGTCCTAGTTCTCAAAGCACAAACCAATCATTTTGTCCATCTCGACCAAGATTTACGAACCGAAATGATCGATTTACGAAAAGATATGGATAAACGTTTTGAGCAGGTTGATAAGCGTTTTGAGCAAGTTGATAAACGCTTTGAACAAGTTGATAAGCGTTTTGATGCAATCACAACGCGGATGGATCGTTTTATGATATGGTCATTTGCAACAACCGTAAGTGTCGGCGGTATCATTATCGCTGCGATTAAGTTTTTGCCGTAAGAATCTAGTTGTAAATACCTTCATACTCTTTGGGAACTTTTGAAGTGATTTCACCATCAGGCATTTGAAAATAAGGGACTCCATCACGCCGGTATACATTCGGCACACCGTTAGCTATACTTCTTTCCTGCGCTTCTTTAATCGCCTTTTTACCAATTTTTAGAATCATATCTCGGAACTTATAATTTTCAATTGTGTTCATTGAAATTCTCCTGTAAAATTATTGTAGTAGCGCTCGTGCAATACCGTCAGTTCAGCATCGGCGAAATTGGCGACTTCTTCAAACTCATCATCTGCATTGAAAAATAAAAACCAGCGATCAGCCATATTTTTATATTGCTCAAAAAACAATTTTCTGCTTCGATAGTATCGTCGTATGATGTCATCTCTTGGAATATCATGACCACCATTAAAAACACGGTTTTGTACCCTAGCAATATTATCCGTTACATCTTCAAGATACAAATAAAAAATATCAATTGAATACCCAGATTCTTTTGCTTTTTGAATGATTTTTATAAGATATTTTCCACTCATCGTTGTTTCGAGAATCAAATCTTGTTTTTGATTGAGCAACTCTTCAATACGACTTAGGAAAATTTTACCTGCATTAAATTTTTCATGATTCATATCGTCAGGATTAAGTTCTTTAGCAATTTCATCAGCATTAATAAATTCTAATCCGCTAAATTCTGCATAAGAAAGAGCAAAAGTTGTTTTACCACTACCGTTTGCACCTGCAATAATCGTTAGTCTCATGCAAACTTCCTCTCACGAGTTTTAATTGAGTTATTCTACCTGATGTAGACTTATCTTGCCCTCACTCTATGAACGTTAACGCTTGGTTAAGCTGTACGTTGAATAGTCTGCAACATTTACTCAAAGGACACTTCGCCCACTTGGAAAAGTGGGGATGAGGGGATTACGCCTACTCATAATGAGTCCACATCATTAAAATTTTAATCGCTTTTTCTTCTTCTATAACCTGATAAACAAGACGATGTTGTTTATTGATTCGTCGTGAAATAGCCCCTACTAAATCCCCTTGAAGAAACTCAAATGATGGAGGATAGCTATAGGGATCATTGCTAATAAACAGCAACAATTCTTCTACTTTTGGTTTAAGGTTAGATTCTTTTACTTTTTTAGCATCTTTTTGCGCACGTTTCGTAAAATAGAGTTCGTACATTACCATTCAATCTTTTTTGAGCACTCATTGAGTGGTATTTTTAATCCATCCATTAAATCTTGTTTATTTTGAGAGTTAAGGGATAAAAAATCGGTATCGCTTTGTGATTGTATTTTTTCTTTAAGAAATAAAATAAAATCAAGAACTTCTTTTTGGGTGATAAGTGGCAATACACTAATCTCATCATAAATTTTTGTTTGGAACATTGTCATCTTCTTTTCTCCTCTTTCAAATTCACCTTATTTTATCATACATCGAACTAAGAGAAGATGAGAGTATTAGCATTTGGCTAGGCTATATGTTGAATAGTCTGCAACATTTACCCAAAGGGCACTTCGCCCACTTGAAAAGTGGGGATGAGAGGGCGCAAGTGTTAAAGAACAGCATTTACCGTATTATTAAAATTCAATATATCATTTCCAACTAAATCTTGAATGGCTAATACATCATTCCCTGCCGTAGAATCTGTGTAAGTCACTTTTGCGGTTTGAGTATTGACAATTAACAAATCATCCAAGGTCAATGTTAATGTTGAACCTGAAACTGCCACACTGTACTGCGTGGCTAGTAGATCTGCGCCACTATTAAGAGAGATGGCAAACTGTCCATCGGTCGGTATATTTGTAAAATCCAAAGCTTCACTAAAGGTCATTACGATGGTATCCAAACTTTCATCGGCAATCATGCTGACAAATGTCGGTGCGAGGGTATCAACAGTGTAGTTTAAACTTGTTGCTACTGTTCCGACGTTACCAGAAAGGTCACTGTAGGTAGTTGCCAATGTTATTGCATTTGTTATATCTTCGATATTGTTTGTTGGGGTAAAGGTTGCTGTCCATGTTACACCGCCATCGACACTGCCAAATGCACTTAACCCGCCGTTTGGTGCTGTTACATCAGCATTACTGAAGTTTGTTACTGCTTCTGAGAAAGCAATAGTCACAAGACTAGTATCCCCGATTTTAAGGGCGGTATCTGCCATCGTAATGATTGCAGTCGGTGCGAGGGTATCAACAGTGTAGTTTGCACTATTTGATGCTGTCCCCACATTCCCTGCCAAGTCAGTATAAGTGGTTGCCAAAGCAATTACATTACTAGCATCTTCAATAGTACTTGTTGGGGTAAATGTTGCTGTCCATGTAATATTATCTACCGTGGTGAATGCATCTAATGTTCCGTTTGGTGCGGTAATATCAGCATTGGCGAAGTTTGCTACTGCTTCTGAGAAAGCAATAGTCACAAGGCTAGTATCCCCGATTTTAAGGGCGGTATCTGCCATCGTGATGATTGCAGTCGGTGCGAGGGTATCAACAGTGTAGTTTGCACTATTTGATGCTGTCCCCACATTCCCTGCCAAGTCAGTATAGGTGGTTGCCAAAGCAATTACATTACTAGGATCTTCGATATTATTTGTCGGGGTAAATGTTGCTGTCCATGTAATATTGTCAGCAGTTATAAATGCCGTTAGTGTTCCATTTGGAGCAGTAACGTCTGCATTACTAAAAGCTAAAACTACCTCAGAGAAGACAATAGTCACAACACTTGTGTCACCAATTTTTAGTGCTGTATCTGCCATCGTAATCGTTGCGGTAGGTGCAAGTGTATCAATTGTATAATTTGTGCTATTCGCTACTTTCCCTATATTCCCAGCAAGGTCCGTATAGGTCGTAGCCAAAGTAATAGCATTGCTTGTATCTTCGATATTGCTTGTTGGAGTAAAGGTCGCCGTCCATGTAGTATTATCAACAGTTGCAAACGCCGTTAGCGTTCCATTTAATGCGGTAACATCTCCATTGTTGAAACCTAAAACTACCTCAGAGAAGACAATGGTCACAACACTCGTATCACCAATTTTTAGTGCTACATCCGCCATCGTAATCGTTGCTGTAGGTGATGTCAAATCAACTGCTGTTGATACATAGGTAAACGACAATGCATCATTACCTATTAAATCTTGTATTGCGTTTGTTAAGCTTGTATTATCTGTATACACAACCTCAACTAAATCACCATTATTGATCGGTGTTGTAAATACCAATGTGACACTTGCGTCTAAAATCGCAACAGTGCTCACACTTCCTGGTATTCCATTGATTTTTACTGCGAAGTCACTGACTGGGGGTAAATTTGCAACTCCTGAATTTAGTAATTCATTGAAAGTCAATACAACCGTATCTGAAGCATAATCTGCCGTCATGTTGATCAAAACGGGAGGAGTATCGGTATTTTCGACGGTTGCCGTTACGTATCCGAACGAAGGGGCATCATTTCCGATCAAATCTTGAATGGCTGTTCCTGCGTCACCCGCCGTATCCAAATACACGATACGAATCGTATCCCCAAAATTGATATTATGTACATTAGTATCAAAGATCATAGTAACTGTTTTACCTGTCACAGATATGGCAGATATAAGACCACTAGAAGGAGTATAAAGTACTCCATTAATTTCCACATTAAAGTCACCTGCACCTGCAAAATAAACGGGTGTTAAATTTTCACTAAACGTTAAGGCAATAGAATCAGACCCTATATTGGCTTTTACAGGGATCAATGAATCGAGTGTTGGTTTTACTGTATCGATAAAAATATTACGAGTGGCGGATAAGCTGACATTACCGGCCACGTCCGTTTGTGTTACGGATAATGTTTCGGAACCTTGACCAAATGAAGTTGCGGGATCGAGAACCACAATATTCCAAGCACCAGAAGCATCAATAATAGCAGTTTGAGCCGCTACGGCTAATGTCACTATTGCGCCAGCTTCACCTGTACCAGAAATGACTAAGTTGGCATTGTTAGATGCGTCCACCACATTGGGTATTGTAGTAACAACGGCAGTAATAATTGGGATGGCTGCAATCGTATCGACTATTGTTGTTTGCGTGTTGGTGGCGATGGTGCTTATATTACCATTACTATCTGTTTGACGCACTTCGATTTGTCCTGCGGCGTACGAGGTATTGGCAACAAGGTTGAATGTGCTGCTCGTAATACCCCCTGCAACAGTAGGAATTGCCCCCGTTGTCCAAGATGTTCCACCATTAAGACTATATTCCCAGTTGGTAATTCCTGTTGCTAGTGTCACGGTTACACCATTGACTTTAGTAATACCATCAGTGTTTAAATCGGCAATAGTAATAGAACTATCAAGATTGATATCTGTACCTGCTGTATCCGTTGTTAATACAAGGGTTGGTGCGGCTACTGGTGTTGGTCGAGTATCGATGGTGAAGTTACTGCTATCTTTTGCTGTTCCTGCATTTCCTGCTACATCGGTATAGGTGTTAAGTACTTGGATAATATTGGAAGCATCACTCGTCGTTGCGCTTGGGGTAAAGATCCCTGTCCAGTGAATATTATCAGCACTTGTTAATGTTCCTAAAGTTCCTTTGGCTCCTGCAAGAGAAACATCGGTGTTGTCAAAGTTGGTTACGGCTTCAGTGAAGGTAATTGATACGGTTCCTGTTTTATTTTCCGCTAAGGCTGCATGGGTTCCAGTTAAGTCTACAGTCGCATCCGTACTGCTAATGACATTACCCGCTGAATCTAAGAAATCGATTTGCTTAACGGTTGGTGCAAACATATCAACTGCTTGAATCGATTGGAATGACGCAACATTATAATTACCTGCGGTATCGGTTACACCTGTTGTCGCAGTACCTGCGGCAATGTCAACAGTCATGCTTCCAGTATCTCCAGTTTTTGGAGTAACAACGAGGGTATACACCGTTGGAGAAACTTGTATGACGGATGTGGTTGGTGTGATCACTACACCCGCTGAATCTTTGATAACAATATCGGCTGTACTAAACCCATTCACTGCTTCACTAAAGGTAAAGGTATAAACGATTTCTCCCCCTCCAATATTTGCAGTTCCTACTTGATCGTTGGTGATGGTCACAGTTGGAGCCGCTGTATCGACGAGAAGCGTTTGTGTATTTGTAGCAATAGTACCTTTATTGGCTGCATCGCTATATTGACGTACTTCAATCTGACCAGA
>CANMHZ010000005.1 GCA_947497635.1 Helicobacteraceae bacterium
TAGCAACTCCGTATTCGAGTAACAAATTCCACCCTACAAGCCATGCGAAGAACTCTCCCAACGTAGCGTAGGTGTAGTTGTACGCACTGCCTGAGACCGGGTAGATGGAACTCATCTCTGCATAGATAAGCGCTGTAATTCCGACGGCAATAGCTCCAATAAGAAAAGCGATGACGATAGCAGGTCCCGCTGTCGTTGCCGCCGCTTGACCTGTAATGACGAAAATGCCTGCTCCGATAATCGCTCCGACTCCGATAAAAGAGACGTCGAGAAGGTTGAGGTGACGTCCAAGTCCTGAGCTTCCCATTTTTGGAATTTTGGTGGTAAAGAGTCCCATAACTACCTACTTTTTTATGATTGTACTCAAAAGAGGATTAAAATACTGTGCTTTTTTGTTCAAGAATTTCAGGCTAAAAGAATATCGTTTACACTACAATTAAATTCAACTATGGAATAAAAGTGAAGTTGACTGAAAATGAAGTTAATACATCAAATTTTTAATTATAAAATGGTTACGTGGGCTATTGGACTTTTTTCCATCATCCTTGGTCTCACTATTTGGTCGGCGACGTCATACTATTTTGATATGCTTACTCAACATAAATTTGATACGAATGTCTTGGAAAATATGAATCGTATTGATAAGCAGATGTCAAGCTATGAAAATGCTTTACATAGCGGGATAGGCTTTGTTCAGGGGAGCGATTATGTTAGTCGCACAGAGTGGCATCGTTTTAGTCAAGAGATAAATCTTCAAAAAAACTATCCTGGCATGCAGGGACTTGGACTCATTAAGGTTGTGAATCCTGATCTAGTACACGCCCTTGTTCTCAAAATGCGTACGGATGGATTTCCGACTTTTTCCATCAAGCCTGCAGGCAAACGAAATCAATATGCCCCAGTTCTCTATCTTGAACCCATGGACAAACGAAACCTTCAAGCCATAGGCTATGATATTTTTTCTGAACCGATTCGAAGAGCTGCAATGCAAAGAGCAAGAGATACAGGACTCCCCTCGATTACAAAACGTATTATCCTTGTTCAGGAGATAGGTTCCGATGTTCAGTCTGGCATTTTGATGGCGCTCCCTTTTTATAAAACAGGGGTAACTCTTGAAACGATAGAAGATCGTAGAAAAGCTTTGATCGGCTATGTAGATAGTGTTTTCCGCATGAATGATTTGATGAAACAAATCGCCCTTAACGATTCAATCCTTGATTTTGAAATTTATGACAGCCGTGAAGCAACCAAGCAACATCTTCTCTATCGCTCTTTTACATCATTCGAGCAAAATCCATCATTTCATACGCAAAAAACGCTTCAAATTTATGGACAGACATGGTACCTAAGCTTTTGGAGCACTTCAAAATTCGACGCTGAAATGAGCAAAACGTACCCTTTACTCTTTACGCTGGGGGGATTGAGTGCCTATATTTTCTTAGTGCTTATCATTTTGTATCTTAGAAAGGGGCAAAAGCAGTTACAAGAGAGTGAGCAACGCTTACATACTATTATTGAAACTGAGCCAGAATGCGTCAAAATTGTAGATAAGTATGGGAAGCTATTAGAAATGAACTCCGCTGGACTGGGTATGCTTGAAGCTAGTACATTAAAAGAAGCGCAAGGGTATAATTTAATTGATTATCTTCTTCCTGCGTGGAGAGCACCTTTTATTGCTTTGCACACGCAAGTGATGAATGGTGAAAAAGGGATATTGGAATTCGAGATTAAAGGGCTCAAAGGGACGAGACGTTGGCTTGAAATACATGCTGTTCCAATGCGGGATGCAGAAGGCAATGTTATCGCGTTACTGGGTGTAACCAGAGACATTACCGATAAGAAAAGAGCTGAAGCACATATTGAAAATCTTGCCCATTTCGATCAGCTTACAGGGTTGCCCAATCGTGTACTCTTGAATGATCGAGTCAAATACCTCCTTAGTCGATCAGAACGAGAGAATGAGCCTTTGGCGGTGATATTTTTAGATCTCGATCATTTTAAAAATATCAATGACTCACTAGGGCATACCATTGGCGATAAGCTATTGATAGAAATAGCACGACGAATCCAAGATAGTATTCGAGATGAAGATACAGTATCGCGATTAGGGGGAGATGAATTTATTATCCTCTTTCCTAATACTGATTCCAATAGTGCTATGTTGATCGCGACCAAACTAATCACCACTATTTCACAACCTTTTATTGTTGAGCAAAATGAACTGATTATTACCCCATCCATAGGTATCGCTCTTTATCCCGATGACGGGAAAGATTTTGAAACATTACTCAAAAATGCAGATACGGCAATGTACCGCGTCAAGAGTGACAGCCGCAACAGCTTTCATTTTTTTACGCAAGAGATGCAGAACCATTTATCACGTAATTTGTTATTGGTGAATGCCTTACGTCATGCGCTTGAGCGAAATGAACTGGAAGTGTATTATCAACCTCAAGTTGCTATAGAAGATGGTCGTATTGTGGGTGCAGAATCGTTGCTACGATGGAATCATCCAGAATTAGGGATGATTTCCCCCAGTGAGTTTATCCCACTAGCAGAGAGCAGTGGTCAAATCATCGAGATAGGGGAGTGGGTTCTTCGTACCGCAACCCGTCAAACAAAAGAGTGGATGGAGCGTGGATTCCTGCCGATGGTAGTTGCCGTGAATGTATCGGCTATTCAGTTCCGCCAACTCAATTTTACAACATTGGTCACCGATATTCTTGATGAGATAGGATTGCCCCCCGAATATTTGGAATTGGAGCTAACAGAAGCTGTGACGATGCATAATCCGAAATTGGCGATAGATATAATGAACAAGCTTCATGCGCAGGGTGTTCGGATGTCTATTGATGATTTTGGGACGGGTTACTCTTCGTTGAGCTATTTGAAAAAATTCAAGGTGTACAAGCTTAAGATAGATCAATCTTTTATCCGTGATATTGCAACTGATTCCGAAGATCGAGCCATTGTGACCGCCATTATTGATATGGCAGGGAATTTAGGGCTACATACGATTGCAGAGGGTGTTGAAACCGCCGAACAACTAGCATTTTTGCGCTTACATGGATGCAATGAGATACAGGGATATTATTTCAGTAAACCGCTTCCGGCTAAACAGTTTTCGGAGTTTGTTCTGAAGGAGATGTGAATGTGAAAAGTGTTTGTGAATGGTGGTCCCAACTGGACTCGAACCAGTGACCCCTACCTTGTCGAGGTCAGTTAAGTGCCCTATTATAGGGCTTTCAACAAAAAAGTCAGTGTATTTAACGGAATATATAGGAATATAACTTACTTTTTTACTTGCTTTTTTAAGGCACTTGTTTTAACCAGATCGCTCAAATATAAGAGGTAAATATGGCATAGAGGGAAAGCCTGCCACTATCTAGTCCACTCATCACTAAGAACTTCCGCCTGCTGCATCACTAACTCCAATGCCTCTGCTTGCTTATCAGGTGGGTACTTGTATTTTCTCAAGATGATCCTAATCATATTCCTCATCTTGGCTCTAACACTCTCTCGCTTCTGCCAATCGACACTGACACTGTTACGTAATTTAAGGGTAAGCTCTTGGGCAATGTGTTTCAGTACATCATCACCCATCTCATTGAATGCCGCCTCATTCTCAGCGAGTGCATCATAGAAGGCCAACTCATCGAAGTTGAGTCCTAGGTCTGCTCCATGTTTGGCTGCTTGTGCAATATCCTTTGCCATTTGGATAAGCTCTTCTATAACCTTAGCGGTCTCTATGGCACGATTGTGATACTTCCCAAGGGTCGCTTTGAGTCTGTCGCTAAACTTCTTCTCTTGTACTACGTTGGTTCTGTTTTGAGCCTTTATTTGGTCGCTCAGTAATTTCTCTAGCAGTTCGATAGCAAGGTTCTTATGCTTCATGTGGGCAAGATCATCCAAGAACTCATCAGAGAGGATTCCGATATTAGGCTTCTCTAACCCTACTAGTGAAAATATATCCTCTATCCCTTCCGAAATGAGAGCATTATCGATAATTTGTTTAATAGCTCCATTGGGATCTTTTTTCTTCCCTGCTACTACTCCAACCTTTTGTATCACTGCCTTAACCGCTTGAAAGAATGCTATCTCTTCTTTATGTTCTTTTGCTGCATCCAACGTACCGCATAAGCTAAACGCTTTGGTAAGGGCGAGCACTTCATCATAATATCGCTTCTTGCCCTCTTCAATTCCTAGTATATGATTCGCCGCAGGAGCCAGTAGCATGTGAGCTTTAGTCATAAACTGTGAGTAGTCAAATCCATGATACATATTTGAAATGATGTCCAACCTTTTTAACATTTCCGCAAATGCTTCGGCTACATCGACTGTCCCGTTACCCTTACCGTTAGCTCCAGTATAGGTTTTGAGGGCAGCTTTGAGTTCATTGGCTATGCCGATATAATCAACGACTAATCCCCCATTTTTACCTTTGAATACACGATTGACTCTCGCTATGGCTTGCATTAGATTGTGTGACTTCATCGGTTTGTCAATATACATCGTGTGCATACTTGGTGCATCAAATCCCGTAAGCCACATATCTCTGACAATAACCAGCTTTAGTTCATCCTCTGGGTCTTTGATCCGTCTCTCTAAATCTTTTTTCGTCTGCTTTGAGTAAATATGTTTCTGTAGTTTTGCATCATCACTAGCTGAACCTGTCATAATGATTTTGATAGCCCCCTTGGTCGGGTCTTCATTATGCCACTGCGGTCGTAGGGCTACGATAGCATCGTATAAATCGACGGCTATTTGTCTGCTCATAGCCACGATCATACCCTTACCCTCAATAGTGGCTACTCTGTCCTCGAAGTGTTCTACTAAATCCTTCGTAATCTGTTTTATCCTTGGCTGCGACCCCACCAGTTTCTCTAGGGCAGCCCACTTACTTTTGAATTTCTCTTTATCATTTAGCTCTTCATCTTCTACGAGTTCCCCAACATCTGCATCAATCTCTTTGAGCACCTCTGCATCCAAATCCAGCTTAGCTAGTCTGCTTTCATAGTAGATGGGAACCGTAGCACCATCTTTTACCGCATCTTCAATGTCATAAATACTGATATAGTCCCCAAAGACACTTCGAGTATCTTTATCGGCACTCTCAATAGGGGTTCCCGTAAATCCTATAAATGTAGCATTAGGTACAGCATCTCTGAGATGTTGTGCATATCCATATTTGAATTGACCCGTCTGGCTGTCTAGCATTGCATCAAATCCATACTGACTTCGGTGCGCTTCATCGGCTATGACGACGATGTTATCTCGATCACTTAGTACGGGAAATCTGCTCTCCTCTTTTTGAAGTGAAAACTTCTGAATCGTGGTGAATATGATACCACCAGAGGGTTTGTCCTTTAGTATCTCCCGTAGCTCACTTACGCTGTCCACTTGGATTGGCTCTTGACCCAATAGCATCTTGGCACTGGAAAAAGTAGCGTAGAGTTGCCCGTCCAAATCATTTCTATCGGTGACGATCAGGAGGGTTGGATTCTTCATCTGAGGTTGTTTAGTGAGTTTACCTGCAAAGCATGCCATGCTTATGGATTTCCCCGACCCTTGCGTATGCCATACGACACCACCTCGCTTACTTCCACTCGTCGATGCTTCTATGACAGAACGTACCGCCTCTCGTACCGCATGAAACTGATGATACCCTGCAATCTTTTTGATGATGTTCTTGCCATCATCCTCAAACAGTACGAAGCTTTGAATGTAGTCCAATAGATGCTCTTTATCAAAGAACCCTTTTATGAGCGTATCTAGCTCATATTCAAGGTGTGGCTTATCACTCTCATCTTTGATCGTTCTCCAGTACATATAACGCTCATCCGTAGCCGTCAGCGATCCAACACGCGCATTAATACCATCACTGATAACCAATGCTTCATTGTAGACGAACAGATCCTCTATCTCATCTTTATAGGTTTGCAGTTGATTGTAGGCTTTATAAATGTCGGCATTGGTGTCTGCTGGGTTCTTTAGTTCTATGACGGATACAGGTAACCCATTGATAAAAACTACAATGTCAGGTCTTCGGTTTCCTTTAGTTCCCTTGATGGTGTATTGGTTCACCACTAAGAAGTCATTCGCGTTTACATCATGAAAATCGATAAGCTTCACCACTTCACCACGAGATTCATCCCCATTTTTTACCTCTACAGAGATACCTTGCAAGAGCATCTGATGAAAGGCTCGGTTGTTCTGAATGAGAGTCGCATGCTGTGGTTTTTTTAGGAGGTGTATCGCTTCATCTATAGCAGTCGTTGGAAGTGTTGGGTTTAGCTTCGTTAGAGCTGTTTGGAGTCTATGAGATAAGAGTACCTCTTGATAATTAGCCCTTTGTGGGTCACTGCTATCAGGTGCGATTTCGTAGCCTAGGAGATAATCGTATCCCAGCTCCCTGAACCACTCTAATGCAATTTGCTCTACTTGGTCTTCATTGATCATTGACCATCTCCTAAAATATAATTGACAGCTCTAGTAGTTCCTTGCTTGATAAGTAAGTTTTTTGATGCCATCTTTCTTAGTATCTCTTTTGCACGACTATCTTTTACACCCAATATTTCTTCAACTGTTTTTGATGTGATAGTGTCATTCTTTGATACATAACTCAAAATTTCTTTTTCTTGCGTTGAAGTATTCGGCTGTATTCGGCGGTTATTCGGCACTATACCGTCGGATTCGATGTTTCTAGCTTTTAATAGGGTTACAAAATAACTTCGCGCATCATCTGTTTCAAAGATAGGCTCCTCGGAACCATTATTTCGCATTGCTCTTCGTATTTTAGGAATTCCTGTCCCTTTGCCCTCGGTTAGGTGTAACTCTTTGAGAAAATCACCGATGCGACGATTCAAATACTTCATAGTGATGATTCTATCTTTTTTGAAATCCTCTTTAGTGATAGGTGGCATCGCTCCGCCATGGGAAATGATCTCCATCTTATCCGCCAAAATATTGACTTTTATAGGCTCTCTCTCCTCATAGCTCTTATGATAGACGGCATTTGCCAACGCTTCCTCTACCGCCTGAAAGGGATAGTTGTAAAACCGTATAGCCTCAGCCTGACCCTCAACTTTTTGGACATGTTCTTCTATAACACTGCTTTTGATATAGCTAAGGGCTTGTCGTAGCTGCTGATGAATAGCACCTTTAAAAACCTTTTCACTAAAGCTATCTCCAATATCATCATGATAAATATTCACTTCTATTTGAGTATAGGGGAAGAATTTTTCAGGGGTTTCGCTAAAAAAGAGTAATCCAGCATTGATAGGTCGTAAATCCTCTACCGCTCCTCTGGCTATTTGCATCGCCCTTACTAGATCCTCAAAAGGCATTGTTCCAGCAACCTCAAAAAGATCACTCTTTATATTCTGGAGAAACATACGAATCTCAGCCAACGACAAATCCTTGATAGTGGCATGATGATTTACCCTATCATCAAACGGTACTTTTGCCGTAAGTTGCAGGAGCTGTTGTTCTTCTAGCTCATTGGCTTTCGCAGTCGAAGACATCCGTCTTACATAATAGGTTTTGTCTGAATTGTTGGAAAGAGTTTTGTTCGCCTTATAGGGTCGGGTCTCTCCGCCGGGGCACCATACCACCAAAAAGTGCCGTCCTTCTATCTCATAGGGGGCAACTACTGGAAAATATGCAGGTGTGATCTTATGACAGAGTTGATGTAACTCTTGCTGGATTTTGTCCAATGTATGGATCTCTAACCCTTTTGGTGGCAGTATAGCTCGACCGTTCTCTTCGGCTATGCCTATGATGAGATACCCACCGCCCCAGTTGTTAATATCATTGGCAAAAGCACAGATAGTATGGAGGATGATTTCAGGGTTCCAACCCTCTTTGAATTCGATGCGTTCCCACTCTATGGTAGAGCCGTGGATGAGTTCATTGATATTAATTGGTAGTGCCATCTTTACTCCATATCCAGTTCTATCTCCGACACATCCAGCTCACCTGAGAGGAGTTTTGGGAGGAGGGTGTCTCGTGTTTTTTGGAGGGTTTGCATCTCAAGTTGATTATTTTCTCGTTGATCTTGGATGGGTACTATTAATTCCTCAAAATAATTCATTACGTTATTTGGTGCAATCACAAACCGTAACTGTGGTATATTCTTCACATTTAAAGCATCTAATATAGTTCCAATATCAGTTTTATTATTTATTTCTGATTTCATATAAGCACTAGTAAGTAATGTATGTAAAAAACTAATATAATTGAATTCTTCCAAAACTCTAATCGCAGTAATATTTCTTCCTATAGCTGCCTTAAAATCAGATGGAATCCGAGCAACTGCACCGACACGACCAACGTTTGTAATGATGAAATCATTTTTAGTAACTTCTATTCTAGAAATCCATTTTTCATAGTCTTCATTTGATATAAAATAATTATCGACCGTTTTAAGTAGTCCATCATCTTGTATATTTTTTAATTGAAGCAAGACATTCCCCGTATCAACACCTAAATCATTAGGTTTTTTTGAGTGTAAACAATCTATAACCTTGGCAATATTCCCAATTGTCAGTACTTCCCACCCCTTAGGAATCATCCCAAGCCCACTCTCTTCAAACTCGCTAGGAAACAATTCCAATACCTCTTTAGATATCCCAAGCTCTTTAGCGGCAAGCTCTAGCTCTTCATCACTACTGCATCCAGCTTTAGCATGTACAGGATCAAAATCTACAAACCAAGACTTAAAGAGTGCCTGAGCCATCTCTTCGAGGGTTTGGTTCATCTTACGGTTAAGTTCTATTTTGTCGTCTAGGGTTGAGAGGATGTGGGCTATTTTTTTTTGGGTTTCAAGAGGGGGTAAATAAATATCTAAATTACCTATTTCTTGTAAATTAATATTTGGTTGTGCTGATTGAGATGTTGAATTATTGACAAAATTTATAATTGATTTCTGCTGTAAAAAGAAAAGTAAATAATAAGGATTTACAATAGATGCAATATGCCTAATTAACGCAAGTGCTTGATTTGTATTTGCAGGTAAATACTCTTTTTTAACCAAAGCAGATTTACCTAAATGAACTCCAGCCATAGAAAATAATATATCATTTTTCTCAAGTTGTGACCTTTTAAACTTTTTATGAATATCTAAACTAATAAATGAAAACTTGGAAGAATCAATTCGACCATTATAACCAACTGATTCAGCCTTAATATAATTAATGCCTGTTGTGGAGAAGCCACCATCTTTTGAGGATGGCGTAGTTCCTTTAGTTATTTTACTTGTAATTTCCGATAGTTTATATTCTCTCCACTCAGACGTCATACCCAAGCCCTTTGCGATTAATCTTGACATTGTCATCCGTTTGAGGCACAATTTTGGTCTTATTTCCTTCGGGACCACCCATGGCTTTTGGCTGTGGGGTTAAAAAAATATAGTGCGAGTAGCTGAGTTTGAATCGGTGAGACGCCGTCTCACTTTTTGGATAAGCGAGATAAAATCGGCGCATATTTTTAAGATTGTCTACCGAAAATCCCTCACTAAACTCTGCTGTAAGCTCGATTGAGAGCTGTTTTATCAACCCTTTGCCATATTCTGCTCTTGTCTCACCGCCTTGTTCTTCTTCGACAATTCGTCGTCCTATCTCCCAATAGGTTTGGGTCATGGTGGTGTTGATGGTTTGATAGATACTATTTCTAGCACTTTGAAGGAGCTCTTTTATGCTTGCTATAAAATGAGTATTTGTGATATTAGACCTCATACCCAAGCCCCGCCAAGTTCTTTTTTATCATCTCTTCCAATCTTGCCGACTCTTTGAACTGCTCACTAAGCGTTGCTGTCAGTGCACCCATCTTCTCACTAAATGGTACTCCATCATCTTCCTCTTCGGCGGTTCCCACATATCGCCCAGGGGTGAGGATGTACTCTTGTTTGGCTATCTCTTGGGTTGTTGCGCTGTAAAACTCTCCTGCTACATCTTCATAGCCCGTACCATTTCTAAACGTATGAAACATATCTGCAAGTGCTTTGGTGTCCCCATCGCTAAATGCTTTTTGCTTTCGATCGAGCATGTGCCCGACATTACGGGCATCTATGAATAGCGTCTTCCCCTTTTGTTTCTTGTTGCGATTGAGTATCCATATACAAGCTGGGATCTGAGTGTTGGCAAAGAGTTGGGATGGGAGCGCTACTATCGCCTCTATCAGATCAGCTTTTACGAGTGCTGCTCTTATGTCTCCCTCTCCTGAGGTGTTGGAACTGAGTGATCCATTGGCTAAAACCAATCCTACAACCCCATGAGGGCTGGTATGATGGAGCATGTGAAGCATCCACTCATAGTTACCATTTCCCTTAGGAGGTGTTGGATAACCATTCCATCTCGCATCCCCCTCTAGGCTTCCATCCCACCACTCATCTTGGTTAAACGGTGGATTTGCCAGTACGAAATCGGCTCTGAGGTCAGGGTGTTGATCGTTCGTAAAGGTATCCGCAGGTTCTTTTCCGAAGTTGAACTCAATACCTCGAATCGCCATATTCATAGCCGCCAGTCGCCATGTCGTAGGGTTAGACTCCTGCCCATAAACCGATATATCACCAATGCGTCCGCTGTGCTCTTCGATGAACTTCTCACTGGAGATAAAAAATCCACCACTCCCCATAGCAGGGTCATAGATACGACCCTTGTACGGTTCGATCATCTCTACGATGAGATTGACAATGGATTTAGGGGTATAAAACTGCCCCCCTTTCTTCCCCTCAGCAGAAGCAAACTGACCCAAGAAATATTCGTATACATGACCCAGTATGTCTTTGGCTTTTAGGCTCTCATGCGCAAAAGGGATCGTAGCAATAAGGTCGAGTAAATCGGCGAGTTTGCTCTGTTCTATTTGTAGCTGTGCATAATTTTTGTTGAGGATTCGTTTGAGTTTAGGGTTCTCTTTTTCTATGAGTTCCATCGTATCATCGAGCAGTTTACCCGCACCTTTGAACTCTCCCCCTAGAGGCATAGGCGAACCCATAGAGAGTCTGATGTTGTCCTGTAGGTAATGCCACCGTGCCGCCTGCGGTACCCAAAACACATTCTTTTCCGTATAGTAGTCACGAGTCTCTAGCTCTTCATCTATAACGTCTTGCTCTACGTCCTCACCCAAGAAGTAATCGTGATCAGCATTAGCAAACGCGTCTTTAAGCTCCAGTCGTCTTGTCTCAAAACTATCCGATACATATTTTACAAATACCATACCCAGTACGACGTGCTTATAGACGGCTGCGTCCAATGATGGGAGGAGCTTGTTAGCGGATGTCCATAGCTTCTTCTCTAGCTCTTGGAGGAATTTTTGTTCTGGCACAGTTGAAACCTTGTTGATGTTAGTTAAATAGTGGTAAGAGTAACCATTTATGGATTATAAGATGTTGAAAGGCAATATAAGACGTATAACTTTGATTTCTTCAATGATTTGAAAATGAGGAGAGGAAGTCTAAAAAAGCTTATGAAAAGGGAATTTGTGAATGGTGGTCCCAACTGGACTCGAACCAGTGACCCCTACCTTGTCGAGGTAGTGCTCTACCAACTGAGCTATGAGACCATTTTTTTAAGAGAAGGAATTATAATGAGCAAGAGGTTAAAAACGACTTAACTCTTACACATATTTGGTTTGTAGTTCAAAATCAGCAACCATACGACGGCAATATCGATCATAACATCAGCAGCATTAAAGACGGCAAAGTTAAATCCACAATGCCAATAGACGTAATCAACCACACCTCCGTGGATAAAACGGTCAGCGACATTGGAAAGTCCTGCCCCTACCATCACCCCGATAGGGAGGAGATAGCATCGTTGTTTGAGCCACAAAGTATATCCGACCACTCCCACTAGCAGAGCCAGTTGAATCCATTTCAATGACTCTGCTAAAAAGGCAAACATCGAAAACGCAACCCCCTTATTGTAGACTAAAATCAAATCAATACACTGGGTGTAATATCGAAACCCTTCCACAAAAACTGTTTTGAGTGCTTGATCGGCAACGAAAACACCCATGGCAACAAAGAGAATTAAGAGAAGCGATTTAAGCATTTAAAGCACTTTCAAAAAATTTCACGAGATGTTCCATCTCTTTTTCCATTGCTTTAGCATCTTTTCCCTCTAGCAAAATGCGTAGCTTATGCTCGGTTCCTGAGTAGCGGATAAGATGACGAATATGCAGCGCATCTGTTTTTTTGAGTTCCTCTTCCAACCCTTCGATTTGTTCCAATGGTTTTTTTATTTTGACTTTGATATTGACCAATTTTTGCGGATAAAGTTCAAAAGGGCGAAGTACTTTACTTGCTTTGGTTTTTGACGTGAGTAGCAACGCTAAAATTTGCAATGCACTCATCAATCCATCTCCCGTTTTAGCAAAATCGTGTAATACAATGTGACCACTTTGCTCACCACCGAAATTAATACCGTGTTCTCTCATACGTTCAAGTACATACTTGTCTCCCACATTAGCGCGATGCAATGCGAGACCATGGGTGATCATGAAATCTTCTAATGCTTGATTGCTCATCACCGTCGCAACGATTCCATTTCCTTTAAGTTTTCCTTCTCGATGCAAAAATAGTCCAAGCGCCCCTAAAATCTGATCGCCATCTACTTCATCGCCATTTTCATCAACGACGATAAGCCGATCCGCATCTCCATCAAGTGCCAATCCTATGTCAGCACGATATTTTTTTACCGCTTCTCGTAGATCTTTGGTATGTAATGCCCCACAATCTTCATTGATATTAAAACCATTGGGTTTATCGTGCAGTACGATCACCTCAGCGCCCAACTCTTCAAGGACAGTTGGCCCAACCTTATATCCTGCTCCGTTGGCTGTATCGAGGACGATACGCATCCCCTGTAGGGTTAAATCACTCGAAAAAGAGTTTTTAAGCTGAACAATATATCGCCCGATTACATCATCGATCCGTTTTGCGGCACCAATTTGTTGTCCCGTCGCTTGCGCTTCTTTCAATCGTGTGGCATCATAGACAATAGCTTCGATTTTGGCTTCAATCTCTTCAGAGAGCTTATTCCCATGCGCATCAAAAAATTTGATTCCATTATCTTCAAAAGGGTTGTGGCTTGCGGAGATCATAATTCCTGCATCACAGCGCATATTCTCAGTTAAAAAAGCAATAGCAGGTGTAGGCATTGGACCAATTTGGATAACATCGTATCCAACTGCCGTCAAACCGCTTACGATAGCATTTTCAATCATATAGCCACTTTTACGGGTATCTTTACCCAGTAAAATTCGTTTGGTTTTTGCATGATCCTTGAAATAAATACCTGCCGCCATCGCTACGCGCATTGCCAATTCAGCACTCAAAAACGAGCCTGCTTCCCCACGTACGCCGTCTGTTCCAAATAATTTCATGTGAGCTTTCCCCTTTGTGGATAAAATTTAACTTAATTTTAATTATCTTTAAGGTAGTATTCTACCCTAAAAAAAATTCGACAAGGATAAATGCCATGGCAAACCATAAGTCAGCATTAAAACGTATCCGTCAGACGGAAAAGCGCACTGAGCGTAACCGATTCTACCGTACACGTATTAAAAACATCGTTAAAGCAGTCCGCACCGCAGTTGATGCAGGGAACAAAGAAGAAGCTCAAGCAGCGCTAGTTGTTGCAAACGCAAACTTACATAAATACGTTAGCAAGGGTGTCTTGAAAAAAGAAACTGCTTCTCGTAAAGTAAGTCGTCTTCACCTCGCTGTTAACGCAATCGCAGCATAAGTTTTTCCCTTCGGGGCAAAATATCCCTCTTTATTTACCTTTTTAACGCCTTATTTTAGGAACATCATAATGTTATCCACTAAGCTTACCCCTTTTATTAACCGCTACAATGAATTAACCGAATTATTGAGTTCTCCTGACATTGGAAATGACATTAAACGAATGACTGACCTATCCAAAGAGCAATCCTCTCTTCAAGCTATTTTTACCAAAGCAACCGAATACAAAAAGGTATTAGAGGAGATTGAAGAGAACAAAGCTCTCGCTTTTGATGCGGAATTGGGTGAACTTGCCAAAGAAGAGCTCAAAATATTAGAGCCTCAAGTAGGTGAACTCGAAGAGGAGATCAAAAAACTTCTCATTCCGACCGATCCCAACGACAAGCGTAATATCTTTATTGAATTACGGGCAGGTACGGGCGGCGATGAAGCGGCGATTTTTGTCGGTGATTTGTTTAACGCTTACGTTCGTTATGCGGATGTACGCGGATGGAAAATTGAGCTTATGAGCACAAGTCCCTCCGATGCAGGTGGATTTAAAGAGGTGATTGCCCTTATCAAAGGGGATCAAGTCTATTCACGCCTCAAGCATGAAGCAGGTGTTCACCGTGTTCAACGTGTTCCTGCGACTGAATCTCAGGGGCGCGTTCACACCTCGGCGATTACCGTTGCCGTTATGCCAGAAGTTGATGACGTAGAAGTTATTATTAATGAAAGTGACCTCAAGATCGACGTTATGCGCTCAAGCGGATGCGGTGGACAAAGTGTCAATACCACCGACTCTGCAGTACGTATCACCCACCTTCCGACAGGTATCGTCGTCAACAACCAAGATCAAAAATCGCAGCACAAAAATAAAGATAAAGCGATGCAAATTCTTAAAGCCCGTATTTATGATATGCAAATGCACGAAGCGAAAGAAAAAGAGATGAATGAGCGTAAAGATCAAGTGGGAACGGGTGACCGAAGTGGACGTATTCGTACCTACAACTACCCTCAAAACCGCATCTCCGATCACCGCATTACGCTGACTCTTTATCGTCTTGAAGAGATTATGCAAGGGGGATTGATGGATGATATTATTGAACCGTTGATCGCCGATATGCAGTCGAAACTGATGGAGAGAAACGGGCTATAAACCCTACCCTCTCCAAACCGTTTCAAACACCCCTTGAACTTCCCCTTTGAAGGTAATCGTCCCCTCGTCTAACCCCAAATAAAGTGTTTCACCGCTTTTGGGATAGACACGGGCATTATCCGCGACAAAATCTTCGATCGAAGCACGATAAAAACACGCTGCCATTCCTGTACCACACGCTAAGGTTTCATCTTCTACTCCACGTTCATACGTACGAACCGAAATAGAACCATTGCTTTGAATGTGGGCAATATTGACGTTGGCATTGTATTTGTGACGAAGGGTGCGTGCCATTTCGATATCAAAGTTTCCCATATCCGCATCAAAGGTGACGAGATGGGGGACACCGGTATCAATAAGCCACCATTTCATCTCATACTCAACGATCTCATCGTTAATGACGAGAGGAGGGGTTAAATCACTTTGAACACTATTGCTGTCCACTTGGGCCTTTATCACTCCTGCTCCCGTTAAAAACTCCATACTAGACTCTGCCAATCCAAAACGGTGAGCATAGTGAGCACAAGCACGGCTACCGTTTCCACACATGGAGGCGGTAGAGCCGTCGGCATTGTAAAACTCCCACTCGAAATCATGTGATTCATGCGGAAGCAATACAATAAGTCCATCCGCACCGATCCCGTTCTGACGGTCACATAGCGTTCGTGCAAGAGAAGCGCGATCCGCTCCGACAAAGGCGTGAAAGATGACGAAGTCGTTACCGCTGGCGCAGTATTTGGCAATTTGGAGCATGGGGAATCCTTAGGGTGAATTAAACTTTTGGAGCTGGATAAAGCACTTTAATTGCCTCAACAAACTGCTCACACTCTTTTTGTAAATGTTTGAGATTTTGAGAATTATCAATCACCCATGTGGCACGATCTTTTTTCTCTTCAATATCCATCTGAGTTTCGATACGACGCAAGGACTCTTCACGTGAGAAACCATTACGTTTCATAAATCGCTCTAGTTGTACCTCTTTTGGGGTGTAGACGACAACACAGTGTTCGATTGGATAGGAGGAGGTTTCGAAAAAAAGGGGGATGTCGATGAGGTAGGGGTATTTGAGACGGTCTTGCTTTTCGCTTGCCTCTTCAATAGCGGCGCGAATTTTGGGGTGTAAAAATGTTTCGAGCTCTTTTTTCGCGTCGGGATTTGAGAAGATTTTTTGACCTAAAAGGGGGCGATTGACTTTGGAACCAGTCACATATTCAGTCCCAAAATGTTCTCCTACCCACGAGGCGTTTTCATCCAATAGTCGGTGAGAAATCGCATCGGCATCAATAATACGTAAACCGTTCAATCCCATCAACGAGGCAACCGTACTTTTACCCGTCGCAATCCCTCCCGTGAGGGCGATAGCGTATTCATACGCCATTAGTTGCGGATGATGCCGAGGTAGTTTTTGCGAATGTATTGCGGCATTGCAAAAACTGCCGAATGGACATCGCAATTATAAAATTGTTGCCCTTCGAGCAAATCGCTTCGTTGCAAGATAATATCAGCCGTCGGATGATACTCTTTGGAACATAACAGTAATGTTGCACCATTTCCATCATAATAAGGCATTATAATTTTGAAATAATTTCCCAAAATTTGCATAAGGGTTGTATTATCGGCGATATTATCCAAATTAGGATGTTGCATTACCATTAATCCATCACCTTTTAAGAGACGATTGATGTGGGCAATGACAGCAGCATCTGCGGTGAGTGTATCGACCAAAACAACATCGGCACTACTATCGTCCAAATCACGAAACGACTCCAAAAGGGTGCTACCGCTACAATTAGTTACAGTAGAATCACGGTAACGAGAAAGTTCTCCCATTAAAAGATCACTGGAATCACTTGCAACGACGACATTCGTCGGTAATTTATGGGTACACAAAGCAACGTGAACCATCATTTCGGGATAAATAAATGTTTTCATCTGATTAAACTCTTTACTGGGTTAATTTTGAGCGATTGTAACACGTAGAGATTAAACCGCATTGAAACCACTAATGATGGGGTGTATGCTTAAGGATAAGGTCAAATTGTTTCACTATACTTTTGTCAAATTTTTATTATAAAAAAAGGATATGAGATTATGTGTGCTGAAAAAATACAACGTTTCTTAATGGCAATTGTTCTGACGGTGGCGATGGTGCTGTTTGCCAGTAACCAAATGCTTTATGCAATGATCCTTCAAACGCTGGTGGTTGTTATGGTTATCGTATGGGCAATATTTGACTTTTGCCCTTCATTATGGATATTTGCCAAACTGTTTGGTCATTGTTCTTCAAAAAACCCTTCAAAATAACACTCCCCTAAAAGAAGATTGGTTATAATTCCCCCATTAAAATTAGGTGGGGAATTTCCAATGAGCCAAATCAGCTACAAAGATGCCGGTGTCGATATTGATGCAGGCAACAGTTTCGTCGAAAACATCAAACCTCTCGTCAAATCGACTAAAATTCCCGGTGTACTTGGTGGAATCGGCTCATTTGCTGGGGCATTTGAACTTCCTGCGGGTTACCGAGAACCCGTTATGCTTGCGGCAACAGACGGTGTCGGAACCAAGCTTAAGCTTGCGATTGATTCAGGGATTCACAACACAGTTGGAATCGATTTGGTTGCGATGTGTGTTAATGATTTGATCTGTAACTTCGGAACCCCCTCTTTTTTCCTCGATTATTATGCAACGGGCAAACTTGATGTCAAAGCTGCAACGGCAGTGGTAAGCGGAATCGCGGCAGGGTGTATTGAATCTGAATGTGCCCTTATCGGTGGCGAGACAGCAGAGATGCCGGGAATGTACCACAGTGACGATTATGATCTTGCAGGGTTTGCGGTAGGCATCGGTGAGAAAAGCGAACTTGATCGCACCGCTCATGTCAATGCAGGGGATATTTTAGTGGCACTGCCGAGTTCAGGTCTTCACTCCAACGGTTTCTCATTGGCACGTAAAGTCCTTTTTGAAAAAATGGGGATGAAATTTGAAGACGAGTTTGAAGGGAAACCACTCATTGATACCTTACTGACTCCGACTCGTATTTATGTGAAAACTTTTAAAGCGCTCAAAGATAAAATCCAAGCTCTTGCCCATATCACAGGTGGTGGGATTGTTGAAAATCTCCCTCGTGTACTCCCGGAGGGGATGCGTGCGGTCATCACCGAATCCTCTATTCGTGTTCTCCCTATCTATGAATTGATGGCTCCACATATACAGCGCAGTGAAATGTTCCGTGCGTTCAATATGGGTGTTGGGATGATTTTGGTCGTTAAATCTGAAAATGTTGATGCTGTTTTGAGTGCTACGGATGGGTATGTGATTGGGCATCTTGAAGTAGGGGTACGCGAGGCGGTACTTGTCTGATTCTAAATTCTGTCTTGTTTTAAAGGCAGAATTTATATTTCTCTCTTGATAGTTAACAAATAAGGGTTGGAAATGGTGCTGAAGAATAGCCGGATTTTACTTATCTTAGGTTTCTTGCTTTTAAGCGGTTACGCTATTATCGGAAGTGCCCTTTACGAATACACACACAACTATGCAGTAGATCAGAATAAGAAAAAGCTGGATCAACTTTTATTGAATCAGCGTGCCTTGCATAGCTACCTTGAAGATCATCTGAAGCCCGTTATTTATCAACTCAAAAAAGAGGGGAAACTTTATGACGGATTTTTTAATCCCAAAGTGCTCTCCTTCACCTATATCGCCAGAGGTATCCATGGTCATCTGAATATACTGCGCGAAGAAAATAATATTACTCAAATTTATTACAAGCTTGCTACCGATAACCCTCGAAATATTCTGAATAAAGCGAACCCCGAAGAGCTTAAAATTCTTAATCAATTTCGACACAATCCCTCTCTCAAAGAGTACAGTCAAGTGATTGAGAAAAATACTCACAGCTATATTTATTATGCGATGCCAATTGAGCCCAATAAAGCATCGTGCATGAAATGCCACTCAACGCCCGAGAAAGCACCTCAAGAATTACTTCAGCAATATGGAAAAATAGCTGGTTTTGGAGAAAAAGAGGGAGCTGTTCGTGCTATGATCTCACTTAAAATGCCATTTGATGACGAACTTGCAGAAGCCAATCATATTTTTCTCCTTATTATGGCTATTCTGGCTCTCTTTCTCGTTATTTTATTCGGCGTTATTATCTATTTTGTACGGCAACTCGATAAAAAACAGCAAATTATCGAAGAAAAAAATAAAACTCTCTCCATCCTGGCAGAACTTGATGGTCTAACTGGCGTTTACAATAGACGAAGTTTTGATAGTGATCTGAGTAATGAAATTTCTGATCAATCTCTTGTTCTCATAATGTTCGATATTGATTATTTTAAAAAGATTAATGATACCTATGGTCATCAGGCTGGGGATATGGTTCTCAAACAGTTATCCGCTCTCGTTCGTAGCAATCTCAGAGAATCGGATCAACTCTACCGCATCGGAGGGGAAGAGTTTGTCATCCTCACGCATGAGCGTAATCTTGAAGATATTGAACACGTAGCGAGTCGTCTTCTCCTAATAGTAGCTGAGTACGATTTTGAAATCGGCCAAGCGGTTCATATTAGTGCTGGAATTGCTTTTCGTACTGATTCAGACACACCTGATACTCTTTTCAAGCGAGCGGATGAAGCCCTTTATGAAGCGAAAGAATCGGGACGAAATCGATACGTTATTCGCTAAAGAGTAAATTGACATACGAAAGATTTCAACTGACAGTATTAGTCTAAGCTGTGTTACAATAGCCCTTGCTTATATCTTTAGTTCAAGGATTATTACTATGAAACCCTCTTTTAAAACGGTAGCGATCAGCTCACTTGTGGTGTTCGCTGCACTTCAGTTCGTACCGTATGGAAAAAATCACACTAATCCTCCTATTATTAGCGAACCCCAATGGGATTCACCTCGCACCAAAGAGCTCTTTACGAATGCGTGTGCCAACTGCCACTCGCATGAGACAAAGTATCCATGGTACAGCAATATCGCCCCTGTATCGTGGCTTCTGGCACGTGATGTAGATGAGGGGCGTGAACATTTTAATGTCTCAGCGTGGGGTGCTCAGACAAAGAATAAAGGAAAAGATGCCGCCGAGGAAGTTCGTGAGGGTGCGATGCCACCATGGTTTTATCTCCCTACCCATCCTGAAGCAAAACTAAGTGCTAGTGAAAAACAAGAGCTCATCAGCGGTTTTGAAAAAACATTCGGGAAAGAGGAAGAGAAGTAGTAATGTCCTATAAGGAATGGTTCGATGAGCACGGACTCAAACACCGTGCCATAATCGAAAAACTGACCCATCTTAGTGATTCCGAGGTGATAGAGTATTTTCGGTTTGAGAATATGGTAGTTAATGAAACAGATTTTTGCCTCCTTTATAGTGAAAATAAAAAATGTCACGATATGGCTGAGCTCAATTGCTACCTTTGTGCCTGTCCCTATTTTCGGTTTAACGATCAAGGGTTCAAAAAAGAAGAAGAAAAGACCCTTTTTAGTACCTGTTCCATCGAAAGCCCTGATGGTGAGCCTTACATTAGCGAATTTGCCATACATCAAAACTGTGCAGGGTGCCTCATTCCCCACCGTGAGAGCATTATCCGCAAAGTATTTGATCGTAATTGGTTTACTATTATGAAAGAGGTTCCCTCGATTACCTCGACTACGCAATTGTTAGGGTAAAATAACACTACCAATCTTTTAAGGGTCACAATGCGAATACTTTTCCTCCTTGTCGCATTGTCTCTTTCTCTCTTTTGTAAACCCTTGCCGCTCCTTTTTTCCGGTAATAAGAAAATGTCTTCGAGCGATCTCTATACTACTTTGGGGCTTCGTCTCCCCTATGCCATCGAAATGTGGGAAAATAAACCGTCCATTGAACCGATTCTTGTCTCCCAAAGCGTGACGACACTTACCGGTTATTATCGCTCTCTTGGCTATTTTGAAGCCAAAATTACCCCTGATGAGACCAATGAATCTATTACTTTTGTTATCCAAGAAAATAGCCCTGTAGCCGTTAGTGACATTCAGATCAATAGTCCTCTTGATATTCACAAAGTGATAGATCTGGAAGAGGGTGATTTGTTTGATCAAGAAAAATTCACCAGCACGAAAACAAAAATAAAGAAACAATATTACGCAGCAGGCTTTTGTAATGCAACCTTTAATACCAAAGCATGGATTGATACTCAAGAGCACGAAGCGCATCTGTTGTTTGAAGCTACCCCGAATGAACGGTGTACTTTTGGTCCCATCATCGCCGCGTCTACCCCTAATATCGACGGAAATCTCACCGCTTCTATGCTCCGCTTCAAAGAGGGAGACCCCTACACTCTCGAAGCAATTCAACGAAGCTATGAGACCCTCTATGTGCAGGAGGCAATCGCACGGGCAACGATCAATGATACCGACCGAAATGGAAGTATTGTCCCCATTACATTGGGGATTGAAGAAGTAGAGAAGCCTATACGATTTACAACAGGGTTAGGATACAGCACCGATCAAGGCTTTGGTGCTCAAATGGGGATAAAACATCGTAATTTCTTAGGAAATATGAAAACACTCTCTCTCGATGCCAAATACACGCAAATCAAAGAGAGTGCTTCCGCACAGCTTTCTATTCCGTTATGGGATCACCTCTCGGCACACGGTGAAGTAGGATACGTCAACGAGCAATTTCAGGGGTATCGTTCTCAAAGTGTTTTTGAGAAACTAACCCTTAAGCACCAAAACATCCCAACGTCTCTGCTTGCGGCGGTTCTTGTTGATCAAGCCAAAACCTACCATAGTGATAATGCTGAAGCATTTCCTGAGAGTAATTTATTCGTTATCTCTCCGATTATGGAATTTAACCGTGATACCCGTGACAAACTTCTGGAACCCTCCAAAGGAAATTGGGTTAATGCCAAAGTGCAAGGGTCACTTCTCTCCTCTTTTTCCGATGCAACTTATTTCAAAACTATTCTTTCAGGTGCACATATTGAGAGTTTTGGTGAACATGTTATCGCTGCACGAATACATTGGGGGGTATTACGTACTTACGAGGGAGCAGTCCCTAGTTACTACCGTTTTTATGCTGGGGGGATGAATTCCAACCGAGCGTATACGTATCGTGCTTTGGGTCCCAAAGATATGAATGGTGATCCACTAGGATTTAATTCTCTTCTTGAGGGGACATTGGAATACCGTTTCCCTATTTACGCTCAAATACGAGGGGTCATTTTTAGTGACCTCACTTATGGCTCCAACAACTATATTCCCGATTATCAGCTCCCCTATTGGGGCGTAGGAGGAGGATTGCGTTATGTTACCCCAATTGGTCCTATTTCGATTGATGTGGGTGCTAATCCTCACAATTTTGGACAACATGCAATCCAGTTTCGAATAGGAGAACTGTTTTGATTTTCAAGCGTCACCATTTCAAAAGAGGATTAAAACACCTTTTTGTAGCGCTCCATGCACTCCTTGTTATGAGTGTACTCTTTGCTGCTGCCCTTTTTTATCTCTTTTTTCATCCCAAGGGGCTTTCGTTTCTTAACACCTATATTTTACCCCCTTTAGGAATTTATACCCAAGCCGAGGGCTCTCTCTCAGGTGGGGTGACGTTACGCAATCTTCATACCAATACTATTGATGTCAAAACACTGACAGTTGATTACAACCTCACTGCTATTTTAAAGGGGAAACATAATATTGATTCCGTTACCATTGATGGGTTGAGAATTCATCTGGATGATTTTATCCACGATAGCGATCATTCACCCCTTCCACTTCCGACCTTTGCCCTCAAAAAAGTGACATTGACGAATCTGCAACTTATTAGTGCCTACCCTATAGAACTTAACCTTGATGCGAAAGAGGGTACTTTTGATGGAAAGCGTCTCAATTTTAAAGCTTTTAAAGCAACCGTACTCAGCCGTTATGCCAGTGGTTCTTTATCGGGAGAAATCAAGAATAGTTCCATCTCAGGCTCCGCCCTTATTTATCAAAATGCCATGGAACTGGATCGCTATATCGGGAAAATTACTACATTGCCAGAAGCACAGCATGTAGAGATACTCGAACTTTCAACGTCGCACGTTCAGCTAAAAGCACTGTTTGATCGTTTGGATGCCCATTTTGATCCCAAACTCTCGCTTCGTAATATTGCCCTTTCAATGGACTATCGTTATAGTGACCATGCTCTTAATTTTGATCTTCAGCACACCCTTATTCGTGAAGAAGAGCAGATTCAAATAGCTCAAAAACTAAGCTACAATTTTAATGGAACGATGATAACATCCCTTGAGGGTCTTATCACTTCTTCACGCCCTCTCCCCTCCAAAACCATTATGGCATACTTCCGAAATGATCCCCAAGGAGTTGCTGGGAGAATTGTTTTAGGAGAAACAAATCTCTTGCTTCAAAGCAGTGATTACGACCATTTTGTGTGGAGTTTCAATACGCTCAATCCAACGCTCGATTTTCTCCCGGCTCTTCCTGAAAAAATTCGAAACTCTTTTTTGAATGCAAATGCACAGGGGAGCTATA
>CANMHZ010000006.1 GCA_947497635.1 Helicobacteraceae bacterium
CTCAAAAAGCTTAACTTAATCGCCCTCAGAACCTCTCCAAAAAAAGTTCAAACAGCGGATCTTGAAAATAATACTTGCCACTTTTAAGATCAATTACATCTTTGTTCAGCAACCCCTCTACCGCCTTTTTCAAAGAAGAGCTGGTAAAATTAAATGTTGCCATCGTCTCTTTGGTGTAGATATTTTCCCCCTTTGCATATATCAAAAGTTTCAGTGCTTTTTTTTGATATTGACTTAGATGATTCCATTCATTTAAAAAAAGATCCTCTTCCTTTTCTAATAGTGAGTCTATAGCACTTTGTACCATTTCAGGTTCGACGGTATCGATTGTAGTGTTAAAAAGCTCATTGGCTATTTGCTGCGTGTAATAGGGAAACCCTTTTGAGACGCATAAAATATCTCCGATACACTCGTCTGAAATATTTTTATGGTACGTCTCAAACCCATTTTTGATATATTCTCTCCATTCATCATCCTCTATTTTATCGATGGGAATATGTTTGACCGATTTATAAAACGGTTTTGATTTATCGAAAAATAGGTTTTGCATAATAGATTTTTTACTTCCCAAAAAGATATACGATACCAAATCTTCGTGATGTTGTACTACCGACCTGAGTTTATCTTCGATACCCAGATTCACCACTTCTTGAAACTCATCAAATACGACAACCACCCTTTCGTTGTGATGTTTCGCATAGAGGTATGGTAACTCCAACACCTCTTTCAATACAATTTTTGACTCATTGCTTGAGAAATTCAATTTAAAGCTTGGAGATCCATTTGTATCAAAATCGACAGAAATATTGGGTCTAATCCCCAGTACTTTTTTGAAAAAATCGACTACTTTATCGGCGGTAGTATTAAGACTTTTTGAAATAGCATTGAAATATTCATTGATAAACTCATCCGTGTCCACGATACTCATAAAATCCAAAAATATCGTTTGGTGTTTGGTTTGTTTTAACGTGTGTAACACCAGCGATGTTTTCCCAAACCGTCTAGGGGCATAAAGAAGTATATTTAACCCTGTATCTATATCGGTTATGAGCTCTTTTGTCTCTTTGACCCTATTGCAAAAGTGAACATTATCCACCGTACCGCCATAATGAAAAGGTCTTTTTATCATTGAATACCCCATGAGTTATACTTTTGAGTATTATACTCTAAAGTATAATCAAATTATCCCGACTTAACGCTTGAACTTCGCCGTTTTCAATAGTGTAAAATTTTCAGACTATCCAAAACCAATTGTCGACCATAAAAGTAGCTCAAAACAAGCATTGGAGTATTTTCGCTCATCGATACCATAGTCGCATCATGGCGGCACCCAAAAGGGCATACGCTAATTCTTGAATCCCTCCCATCCATGCACCCATCGCACCCAGTGCCAATATCAATGCCAGCACTATCGGGCGAAGGGCATTTTGAGTATTATGGGCGATACTTTCCAACTGCATGGGTGAAAGTTCCACGACTAGCTCCCCACGACTTGCACGGCGAAGCGTTTCACGAAGCGCATGGAAATCATCGGGGAGATGTTTGACCTCATCAATAATCGTCTCTAAAATCGACTCTTTCATCCCCAATGCACGGGGGATATTACGCTGCAAAATGGGGAGAATATCTTTTATCCCATTAAAATTTTCGATATAGGTCGTCCCAAGCCCTTCGATAATTGCACTCACCCGCAAAATATAAATGGCTTCTTGGGGAAGTTTGAACGGGAGGTTTCGCGTTTGCTCCAACACGGCAAATGCAAGCTCTTGCATACTACTGCTATCAAGAGAATCATTAGCAAATATTTCAAACATCCGTTCCGTAAATTCGGCAAGTTCCGCCGTAGGGGCATCGTAGGCAACGGTTCCCAAACGTTTGGAGGCACTCACATACGCTTCATAATCTTGTTCATTCGCCGCACGTAGCAACTCAATGATGGCAATACGTGTCGAATTTGTGACCCGTTTTACCATTCCAAAATCGAGTAATACTAGCTGACCTTGAGGGGTAACGAGAAGATTTCCAGGATGAGGATCAGCGTGAAAATAGCCTTGAACCAACATTTGATCGGTATAAAAACGGACGAGTTTATCGATAATGGGAATAATGTCGATACCGCTTTTCGTTATATTTTCCCGATCATCAAACCGCCACCCCTCCTCATAACTCATCACCAGTGCATCATCACAACTGTATTGGGAATAGGCTTTGGGGAAAATAACGCCTGATGATGCGTAGATATGTGAAAACTTTTCCAAATTAGCACGTTCTTGATTCATACTGCACTCTTGAACAATCATCACGGAAAATTCTGCAATAACCGACTCAACCGAATGACGGGTCGTATGCGAAAAAAGGGGTCTAAATATGCGGTTAAAGAAAGAGACAATACGAATATCAGCACGAACACGCTTCTCTATCCCCTCACGTCGAAGCTTTACCGCAACTTTCGTTTCCTCATCCAGCCACGCTTCATGTACTTGACCTATGGAGGCAGAGGCTATTGGTGTTGGATTAAAACGGATAAAAGGGAGCGTATCAAAAGCTCGGTGCATTACTCTCTCATACTCATCGTTGGACATAGGGGGGAGATCGTCATGGAGTGTTTTGAGGGCGCTGAGATACTGTGGATCGAAAAAATCATTACGAGTAGCAAGAACCTGAGCCAGTTTTATAAAACTTGCCCCAAGCTCACTAATCGTATGTGCAAGATTTTGAGCCGATAGGGGAGAAACTCCCAAGAATCGAGGCTTCTTTTTAATCAGAAGATAAAAGGAAAGGAGAAGTCGAAAGACACTCCACAACCGATAAGGCGAATACATCCGTCTCACGATTTTAACGCTTCAATGTCCTTTTTGGTCGCAAGCCCCAGTTCTTCGATTACCTCTTTAATCGCCGTTTTTAGTTCCTCTTTGAGACGGTTCTCTTCGTTCTCACCCTTCGTCTTGAGACTTTCCAAAAAGCTTTTACTGTCAGTTGTATTGATTTTTCCTTTTTCTTCTAGCTTTTTGAGTTCCTCTTCTACTTTCTCTTTAATCAACAACGCGCCGCCCATTCCAGTCAATAACAGTTCTTTTAACATAATACACTCCACTAAGAAATTTTCTAAGGTATTATAGACCTCAACAAGGAAATATTGGGAGAGTTTTTTTGTCGATTAGTGCTCTGGCTGTATATCTTTGCAACATCTCCCAAAGCTATTGAAAAAAGATTGACGAAATGACACAAATAAGGTACGAATAAATTGCTTTTCTTTTTACAATTCTTTCTATATTTATATAGGAGAATAGCACATGAAAGTCGTCCTAACGATTGCAGGCTCTGACAGCAGCGGCGGTGCTGGAATTCAAGCCGATCTCAAAACATTTGAAGCCTTCGGAGTATTTGGTACTTCTGCCATAACTGTTTTAACGGCTCAAAACACAACGGGTGTTCAACATATTTTTCCGCTTCCTTTGGATTTTATTGCACAGCAAATTCACAGTGTCTTGAATGACTTCGAGATTAGCGCAATCAAAATAGGAATGCTCTACGATGGAGCTATTATCCGTATGGTCACACAGATAGTAGCTCCATTAAACATCCCTATTGTCCTTGATCCTGTTTGTATTTCCAAAGCAGGCTCACTATTACTTCAGGATGATGCTGTTGATGCGTTACGTGATCTCTCCCGTATTGTCACACTCAGCACCCCCAATTTGAACGAAGCCTATCGCCTTTTTGGATACAAAAGTGGTGATACCGATTCACTCCAAACACTCATTTCCCACCCTGCTCCTGTACTTATCAAAAATCATATACTAAACACTATTAGCATTGACTTACTCTATTTTGGACACCAAAAACGGGTCTTTACCTCCGAACTAATTGATAGCACTAATCTGCACGGAGCGGGATGTTCTCTCTCTTCCGCAATAGCTGCGAATCTTGCGCTGGGGTATTGTCTTGAAGAGTCCATTGATCGCTCTAAAGTGTTCATTACCGAAGCTATCCGTCATGCTCCCTCCATCGGTCATGGCGCTGGACCTATAAATCATAAAGGAGGAGGAGCATATGTTGCATAAGGGAATTTACGCTATCACTGACGAAATACTAACCCCAAGTCACACTATTTTGGCTCAAGTAGAAGCTGCTTTAGAGGGTGGAATCAAACTGTTACAGTACCGTAATAAGACAGCACACGATGAAGAGGTAGAAGTACTCTGTATTGAGCTACAGAATCTTTGCCGTCTGTATAATGTCTCTTTTGTCATTGATGATCGCCCCTATTTGGCTCAAAAAATCGGCGCAGATGGTCTTCATATCGGTAAAAATGATATGGCTCTAAGCGAAGCACGTGCTATTTTCACCCAAGGCTTTATCGGCGTATCGTGCTATGGAAGCATCACAAAAGCACTCGAAGCACAAAATGAGGGAGCCAATTACGTCGCCTTTGGCTCATTCTTTCCCTCACCGACCAAACCCCTCTCTGGGATTGTCCCAATAAGTGTAATCCAAAAGGCGAAAGAAGCCCTCTCAATACCTGTTTGCGCCATCGGGGGGATCAATATCACCAACATCCATGAAATTGCCGCCACACACCCCGATATGATTAGCGTTGTTAGTGCCGTATGGGATGGCGATATTCGACGCAATATTAAACAACTCAAACAAGGAATGTCCGTATGAAATTACACCTCGCCATCGAATGGTTTTTAAATCCAGATCACCTCCCTTTTATTGTCGCGCAACGAAAAGGAATTTTTGAGAAATACGGGGTTGAGTTTTCTCTGATCGAACCCGATGAACACTACGACGGACTTGAGGAGCTCAAGAAAGGCTCCATTGAATTCGCTACCAATGAACCCCTTCATCTCATAGAACAGTTTGATGAAAATTTTCTCTCATTGGGGATATTTTTCGAGACTAAAAGGGGCGTTTTACTCAAAGCTTCCTCTTATGACAAACTCAAAAATGGTGAATCCATCACGGTCACTACCCCTGTTTCGAATGAGACGACAAACGCTATTGGCTTTGAGATTATCCGTCGCTTTTATGCCAAAGAAGGAGTCGATGTCAAACCTAGCAAAGTCACTTTTGTCCCTAACGGATTCGAACATCTGAAATATATGAACGAAGGAGCGGATGCAGGATGGCTTTATTTTTATAACTTTGAAGGGATAGAAGCCCAACATGAAGAAATGGAAGTGCTTTACTTGGATGCCAATACAGCTGGATTTTCGAACTTTAGCGCCCTTGATATTTTTGTCAATAAATCATTTTATCAAAATAACACCTCTGTATGCGAAGCATTTATAACGGCGGTCAAAGAGGCGATTTGTTTTATACAGAAAAATCCAGATGATGCGATGAACGAGTATTATACCTACACCGATACACAAAGCTCACCTCTAATGGATGACATTCTACGTGCAACGATAGAGTGTTTCAATCCAACTTTTACCTCTAGTTATGCGCAAGAGCTTCCTATATTGGAATTTTTTAAAGAGATTGGGATTACCACATTGGATACACAGCGATTCAAAACGGCATTTTTAGGATGAGGATAAACTTTTATTGAAAAGAGAGAAGAAATTTCCCGCAAAAGCGGGAAAGGAAAGAAAGAGAAATAATTATTCGATTTCAGCGTCGATAACGTCGTCATCTTTTTTTGCTGATGAAGAAGCAGCTTCGCCGCCTTCGTTTTGTTTGTACATTTGCTCTGCCATTTTATGACTTGCATCGGCTAGTTTTTTCGTTGCCGCTTCGATTTGCTCTTTGGTAGAATTGGTATCTTTCAATACTGCTTTTAACTCTTCAAGCGCTGATTCAATTGTCGCTTTTTCGGTTGCGTCAATTTTATCACCCATCTCTTCAAGAGATTTTTCCGTTTGGTTTGCCAACGCATCCGCTTGGTTACGAAGATCAACTACTTCTTTGCGTTTTGCATCTTCTGCTTTGTGGTTTTCTGCGTCTTGAACCATTTTATTGATCTCTTCTTCGCTCAACCCGCTTGACCCAGTGATTTTGATCTCTTGGGTTTTACCGGTCCCTTTATCGCTTGCAGATACGGTCAAAATACCATTTGCATCAATGTCAAACGTTACTTCGATTTGTGGTACACCACGGCGTGCTGATGGGATACCAGTAAGTTCGAACAATCCAAGTGATTTGTTATCACGGGCAAACTCACGCTCACCTTGACCAACTGAGATAGAAACCGCTGGTTGGTTATCTTCTGCTGTTGAGAAAACTTGTGATTTTTTCACAGGAATAGTCGTCCCTTTTTCGATGATTTTCGTCATAACACCGCCAAGTGTTTCGATCCCAAGTGAAAGAGGGGTAACGTCAAGAAGAAGAACATCTTTGACATCTCCACGTAATACTCCACCTTGGATAGCAGCACCTGCAGCAACAACTTCATCAGGATTTACCCCTTTGTTAAGTGTTTTACCGCCGAACTCATCGGAAACCATTTTTTGTGCCAAAGGAAGACGTGTTGAACCCCCAACCATGATGACTTCATTGATCTCACTGTTTTTCATCCCCGCATCTTTCATCGCCGTTTTGATATGAGAAATAGTCTCTTTGATAAGTCCCTCAATCATCCCTTCGAATTTTGCACGAGTAAGTTTAAGTACCAAGTGTTTTGGTCCTGTTGCATCCGCTGTGATAAACGGAAGATTGATTTCGGTCTCTTCAGCGGATGAAAGCTCTTTTTTTGCATTTTCAGCTGCATCTTTAAGACGTTGAAGCGCCATTTTGTCCGCTTTTAGATCAATACCGTGATCCGATTTGAACTCACTTGCCAAAAAGTCAACGATTTTATTATCGAAATCATCTCCACCCAAGAACGCATTTCCATCGGTAGAAAGAACTTCAAATGTACCTTCTGAGATTTCAAGAACCGTAACGTCGAACGTTCCGCCACCCAAATCGTAAACAAGAACTTTTTCATCTGCTTTTGAATCCAACCCATAGGCAAGAGCAGAAGCTGTTGGTTCGTTGATGATACGAAGAACGTTCAATCCAGCAATTGTACCCGCCTCTTTGGTTGCTTTACGTTGTGCATCATTGAAGTATGCAGGAACCGTAATAACCGCATCACTTACCGCTTGACCAAGATATGACTCAGCATCCGCTTTCAATTTTGAAAGAATTTTTGCTGAAATTTCTTGTGGCGTATACACTTTACCTGCAACGTCAACTGCAGCCATACCGTTTTTATCAACGATTTTATAGGTAACTTTATCGTGCGCCTCTTTCGCTTTTTCTTCGTTCATCAAAAGACCCATGATACGTTTTACCGAGTAAATCGTTTTATCAGGGTTTGTGATCGCTTGACGTTTTGCAGGATCTCCTACAAGGATCTCCCCTTTATCCGTAAATGCAACGACTGATGGAGTTGTATTTTTACCCTCTTTATTAGGGATAATTTTAGCTTCTCCACCTTCGTAGACAGCAACACATGAATTTGTAGTTCCTAAATCGATTCCAATTACTTTTGACATAATATATTCCTTTGTTTTGTTTTGTTTTATTTAATTTGCTATTACAACCATTGCATCGCGCAATGTTCGCTCTTTATATCGAAACCCTTTTTGAAACGTGTTTACGATATCACCACTTTCGTGAGCATCACTGTCTACACGTTGTACGGCATTGTGAATATCAGGATTAAACGGCTCGGACTCATCCACAGGGGTTACACCGTGTTTTTCAAGAACACTCAAAAGCTGTTTCATCGTAAGTTCAACACCCTCTTTAAGTTTTTCAAGTAATACATTCGCATCCGCCTCAATCGCTGTAGCACCAATCGCCATAGAAAGCGAATCAACAACAGGGATCAAGTCTTTTGCAAACTTCTCATTTGAATATTCTAATGCTTGATACTTCTCACGCTCAAGACGCTTTTTGATGTTATCAAAATCAGCATGCACACGTGCATATTTATCTTGCAATGATGCCAGTTGGGCTTGAGTCGTTTCCAACTCAGTCAATGGCTCCGCAACAATCTCTTCATTCTCATTAAGAATGGTTTGCTCTTCTGTGATATTCTCTTCATTTAGTTCTGTTGACATAATCTTTTAAAGCTCCTTTATTGAAATCCAGCGTTATTATAATACATTGAGTCAACCATTGTCAAGAGGTATGTTAAAAATTTTACTTAGAAGAGTTTAGTCTACTACTATCAAGTGTAGACTAATCTTTTCAAGACTATTTTATGCTGCATTCAATATAATTATGAGCCTCATTAAGATAGTCTTTAGTTTTAATATGATCAAATAAAAATATGTAGTGAGTTCCTCATTTTCGTACACTCTAGTAGATTAAGAACAAGGTCAAATAATAGATGCAAGACAAAAATTCGCTCTTACAAGTTGAACAACTAAAAAATTTACTCAAAAGTAGTAAGCTAGGGATCATCACAAGTTTCTTACTAGGATTGATACTTCTTTTTGTGCAGCGAAATGTATCCAATCCCAAGATTCTTATACTATGGCTCATCTCTTTGCTTTTTGTATCACTTTTGCGCATTCTTGTTATTACCTCCTATCAGCGCTCTATGAGTAGAAATACGTCAATACTAAGGATGCGCCTAAGAAATATGCGTATCGGCACGCTTCTATCGGGTATTCTTTGGGGTTCAATTGGACTTTTATTATTCTCATCCAATGATATTGAACATCTTGTTTTTTTGATTTTTATTTTAGCTGGCTTGACGGCAGGAAATACCGTTTCAAATGCAGCTGATATTCCAAGCAGTATTAGTTTTTCTATTTTAGCATTGTCCCCTATTACCATTTGTCTACTCTTAGATAAAACTACCATCTCTACAAGTATGGGAATAGCTCTTGCTCTCTATTTCGGATTTATGCTCATTGTTGCGAGATTTATCAATACAAGCACAATTATGAATATCACTATGCAACTTGAAGCCGAAGCACGTGAGAAAGAGGCGTTGGAACGCGAAAATCGTTATCGTCTTATTCTTCATCATACTCCTGCTGGTATTTTGCATTACAACAAAAATCTCATTATTACGTACTGCAATGACCACTTTGCGCAACTTTTAAAGACTTCGAAAGAAAACCTGCTGGGTTTGGATATGAAAACATTGAAAGATCAAAGAATATTGCCGGCATTAAGTGCGGCTATTGAAGGGGAAGAGGGTTCCGTTGAAGGTGAATACCTTTCAACAATTAGTAATACATTAGTATGGGCCATTATGTTCTACGCTCCGCTTCGTGAAGCTAATGGAGAAATTAACGGGGGCATTGCCATTATTGAAGATATTACAAAACGAAAAGAGGCGGAAGAAAGCACTAAAAGCCTTTTCAGTAGTCTCAAAAAAAGTGAAGCATCCTTACTTTATTTACTAGAAACAAGCCCAATAGCGGTTAGAATCGCAAAAGCTAGTGGGAGTGACGTTGTTTTTGCTAATAGTGCTTATGCCCGTATTATCGAAGCAGACAGTTCTACCGTTTTGGGTAAAAATCCAAAAAATTATTATGCAAATAAAGAAGAATATAATGCGATTGTAGCTCAAATCAGCAATAATGAGATTATATACGACCGACTCGTAGAACTCTTAATCAATAATCAAACAATCTGGGTATTGGCTTCTTATATGCCCATAGAGTTTGGAAGTGAATCATGTATATTAGGGTGGTTTTACGATATCACCAAAGAAAAAAACTTGCAAATTGAATTACAGCAACAAAAAGAAGAGTTTGAAACTATTTTCAATATTTCAAAAGATGGTGTTGCTGTTTTGGATATGGAATCAAACTTTTTGGATTTTAACAACGCGTATATGGAGATGACCGGATTTACACGTGATGAGCTTTTGGTAACATCGTGCATTGCCTTGAGTGTTCCAGAAGACACGGAGCGTGCAAAAGAAGTCATAAAAAGTGTTATCGAACATGGATTTGTTAAAGGTTTTGAAAAAACGTGTATTATTAAAGATGGCAAGCAAGTCGTTATAAATATGACGCTGACGCTGATGCCGGATAAGCAACGTATTTTGATCAGTACCAAAGATATTACAGAGAAGAGAGAACATGAACGTGAGTTAGAATATGGTGCCCACTACGATGCACTAACAGGTCTGCCAAATCGGGTACTAAAATCTGATCGCCTGCGCCAAGCTATTGCTCAATCTCAACGTCGTGGAACAAAAGTGGCGGTACTGTATCTTGATTTAGATGGTTTCAAGGAGGTAAATGACCACTACGGACATGCTATTGGCGATCAGCTACTCATAGCCCTTTCATTACGAATGAAACAGGCCTTACGTGATGAAGATACCCTTTCAAGATTGGGAGGAGATGAATTTGTTGCCATCATTAGCGATATGAATGATACGTCGGTCGCTTTGCCGATGATAGGGAGGCTTCTTGAAACCGTAAATCAACCTATTTATTTGGAAGATCTTATGCTCCAAGTTTCCGCCAGTATCGGAGTAACTTTTTATCCACAGGAAGAGGATGTGGATGCGGATCAGTTGATTCGTCAGGCAGATCAAGCGATGTATGAAGCCAAACAGACAGGTAAAAATCGTTACCACATTTTTGATTCTGCACACGATCGGACAATACGCACCAGTCATGAATATTTGGAGCGAATACGCCAAGCGCTAAGAGATGATGAGTTTGTTTTGTACTATCAACCAAAAGTCAATATGCGTACTAGCAAACTTATCGGCGCTGAAGCCCTTATCCGATGGAATCATCCCGAAAAAGGGCTCATCCCACCATTAGACTTTCTTCCCTCTATCGAGAATCATCCTCTAGCAGTCGAGATTGGCGAGTGGGTTATGGAAAAGACAATAGTACAAATCCAACAATGGAGAAAAGAAGGACTTGATCTTCCAGTCAGTGTCAATATAGGGGCTAAACAGCTGTTGCAAGGAGATTTTATTTCACAGTTACGCGTCATACTCGAACGTCATCAGGAATTTGATCCCTCTTCACTCGAAATCGAAGTACTCGAAACTAGTGCGCTAGAAGATGTAAATCGTGCCGCCCAAATCATTGAAGAATGCAAAACGATGGGAATTCGTTTCGCATTGGATGATTTTGGTACTGGATATTCATCGCTTACGTACCTCAAACGTCTTCCTGTTGCAACATTAAAAATTGATCAGAGTTTTGTTCGGAATATGCTAAGTGATCCTGATGATTTGGCAATATTGGAAGGTATTATCGGCTTGGCAAACGCATTTCATCGTGAAGTTATCGCAGAAGGGGTAGAAAGTATCGAGCATGGAGAACAGCTCCTCTTACTTGGATGTGACCTTGCGCAAGGGTACGGTATCGCACGACCAATGCCAGCAGAAAAACTATTTGAGTGGTCTCAGACTTTCACTTTGTGGCTTTAATTCGCTATAAGCGACCCCTAAATGCAAAAAATAGAAACATATCATAATGATTTCGGTATTTGATTGAAATAGCTGAAAACTTGGTGATTACAGTGCTTGTGGATGGTGTCAGAGGGGGGACTCGAACCCCCGACCCCCGGCTTATGAGACCAGTGCTCTAACCAGCTGAGCTACCCTGACGTTTTATGTAGGGTGGAATTATAGTGACCTAATCCTTATTATTAGCTAAAAGTAATAACAAATGAACGATAAAATAAAATCAGCCAAAATTGTGTACAATCCCCCTATAAAAATAAAAGGAAGCTCAATGAATTTTCAACCACTTGGGAAACGCGTATTAGTTCAACGTCTCGAAGAGGCAACGACAACTGCATCAGGCATCATTATTCCTGATAATGCAAAAGAAAAACCTTCTCAAGGTACTGTTATGGCAATCAGCGAGAAAGTTACGAATGTAGAAGTCGGTAACGTTGTTGTTTTCGGTAAATATGCTGGAACAGAACTAACACTTGATGGTAAAGTTTATTTGGTTATCGCAACAAGCGATTTACTCGGAATCGTTAAATAATACGCCTCCGGAGCTAAGCCCCGAAAGCTACGTTAACACTGGGTTCTCTTCAGCAGAGAGCTCACGCGCTTTTGCGCTTAAGAATTTATAAAAATCACAAACATTTTAAGGAATACACTATGGCAAAAGAGATCCATTTTTCAGACGATGCACGTAATAAGTTGGCAGCAGGGGTACAAAAGCTCACGGATGCAGTAAAAGTAACGATGGGACCACGCGGTCGTAACGTTCTTATTCAAAAAAGCTATGGCGCACCGATGATCACCAAAGATGGTGTATCGGTTGCCAAAGAGGTAGAACTCAAAGATCCACTTGAGAATATGGGAGCACAACTCGTTAAAGAAGTAGCATCCAACACAGCTGATGAAGCAGGTGATGGTACAACGACGGCAACTATCCTTGCAAATGCTATTTTCCAAGAAGGACTTCGTAATATCACAGCAGGGGCGAATCCTATCGAAGTAAAACGCGGTATGGACAAAGCAACCGAAGCGATTTTGGCAGAACTCAAAGCGGCTTCTCGTGTCATCAACGATAAAAAAGAAATTGCACAAGTTGCAACTATCTCAGCAAACTCCGATGAACGTATCGGTGCTATGATCGCAGAAGCGATGGAAAAAGTAGGTCGTGACGGCGTTATTACCGTTGAAGAAGCAAAAGGGATCAATGACGAATTGGATGTTGTTGAGGGAATGCAATTTGATCGCGGTTATTTGAGCCCATATTTCATCACCAACAGTGAAAAAATGACCGTAGAGTTGGATCATCCGTTTATCCTCCTTTTTGATCAAAAAATTTCAAATCTTAAAGATTTACTCCCAGTGCTTGAACAAGTTCAAAAAAGTTCACGTCCTCTTCTTATTATCGCTGAAGATGTTGAGGGTGAAGCGTTGGCAACTCTTGTTGTGAACAAACTTCGTGGTGTTTTGAATATCACAGCCGTTAAAGCTCCAGGATTTGGTGATCGCCGTAAAGCAATGTTGCAAGACATCGCCGTATTGACGCGTGCACAGCTTATCTCTGAAGAGATCGGTCGTACACTCGATAGCGCAACCGTTGCAGACCTTGGTCAAGCATCACGCGTTGTGATCAGCAAAGACAATACAACTATCGTTGACGGTGCAGGGGACAAAGAAGCAGTTAATTCTCGCGTCAAAGAGATCCGTACTCAAATCGAAGCGACAACGAGCGAATACGATAAAGAGAAACTTCAAGAGCGTCTTGCAAAACTTTCAGGCGGTGTTGCGGTTATCAAAGTAGGTGCAGCAACTGAAACCGAAATGAAAGAGAAAAAAGACCGTGTTGACGATGCACTCTCAGCAACCAAAGCGGCAGTTGAAGAGGGAATCGTTATTGGTGGTGGTGCGGCATTGATCCGTGCAGCTGCAAAAGTGAACCTTGACCTTACGGGCGATCAAAAAATCGGATGTGAGATTATCCTTCGCGCTATCAAAGCACCGGTAAAACAAATCGCTGAAAACGCAGGTTATGATGCAGGTGTTGTTGTTAATACCATCGTTAATGCCACCAATGAGAACATTGGATTCAATGCGGCAACGGGTGAATATGTTGATATGTACGAAGCAGGAATTATTGACCCTCTCAAAGTTGAGCGTGTTGCGTTGACCAATGCTACGTCAGTATCAAGCATGCTTCTCACAACGGAAGCAACGATCCATGAGATCAAAGAAGATAAAGCATCACCAATGCCAGATATGGGCGGTATGCCGGGGATGATGTAATCTCCCCTCTCCCCTATATGGGCTAGGGGTTGTTGTTAAAATAGTGCTTAACGCCGTCCAACATCCCACTAACCATCCACTCCTGATACTTCGAATCGGCAATATGTGCTGATTCTTCAGGATTGCTAATATAGCCTGTTTCCAAAAGGATAGCAGGCATTTGAGCTCCTACCAAAACCCAAAACGGTGCTTCTCTTACTCCATTATCTTTTACGTTTGTAAACTGCTTGCGTAAATTACCCAAGACCCCTTTTTGTATGTCGATTGCAAGCTTATTGGAGGCAATAATTTTTTCAGAATTTAGAACGTTTAAAAAGCTCAACTTTCCATACGCTCCCATTTCGCCCATATCTTCTTGATTTTCCAATGCAGCCACTCGCATCGCCCGATCACTTCTCCCTGGAGAGAGATAATAGGTTTCAATTCCGTATGCAGCATTCGCGTCAGAACTTTTGGGGATGGCGTTTGCATGGACGGATAAAAACAAATCGGCCATCTTTTCATTGGCAAACTTGGTACGATCTTTGAGTTCTATAAAAGTATCATTTGAACGGGTCATATGCACCGTATACCCTTGGGCACGAAGTTGCTTTGCAAGCTCCAAACCTATTTGCAATACAATATCTTTTTCCAAATGACCGTTTCCAATAGCTCCGCTGTCTTTACCGCCATGTCCCGGATCAATAACAATTACCTTCTTGCTTCGATCACGCGGTGTCATAGCAATAAGAGGTGGAAGTGCTGCAACAAGGGGTGGAGACTGAACAACAGGGGGCTGAATAATAGGGTTGGGCTGAACGGGTATCACCTTAGTTGCAGGCTGTAACGCAAGATCAATATAAACCGATTGCCCTTTTGAAATGGGTTTAATTACGATTGCATCCGTATTCTCTATCACGAGACGAAGTGTTTTGGTATCGTGTTGCGCCAACCGAATTTTTTGAATACTATTGTGTTCCAAAGCTTTAGATTGCAAAAGCATCGTGTTGTCTATATCAATAATATACCGAAAGCGTTGCTTGTCAGGCTCAATAATTTTAGACAGACGAATCTCTTTTGGGTCAATAGGAGAATCAAAATTCAACTCTATTCCCGTATCTTTCCATTTCGCATCAACCAATCGGTGACGACCTAAAAGTGTCACCTCGTTCATCAGTTTCAAAGCTGGTGTTGGCTTCATTAACTCGGCTGAAGAAGGGGTCAAAAAATTAGGGATAGGCTCATTTCCAGCGCTAGGAGATGCACGTAAATACTCTTTTGGAAAAATAAGTGTATTCTGAACTTCAGGTGCAACCGCCGAAGAAAGAGAAAAAGAGGAGGATGATTTAGCTAATTCTGCTTTATATTTAGTCACATCAATTTTAAGAGCTTCACCGCCATTAACGATACATTCCAGTGCGTCATGCGACAAAGAGGTGTCATGGTTCTTTAGAGCTTGTAGATGAATACTTTTACACTCATTATACCCACGAAACTGCTCAAGCTCATCATTCGTATTGATAGATTTTTTAGCGATATTAAGCCGTTCTAAATCATCAGAAGCCCCCCATCCAAGAGAGACTAAAAGTAATAGTGAAAAAGAGGTACGTCCCATCATATGAAAACTATTCGCCTTGCGTTAATTTCTTCATCAACTCTTTGACGGAAATGATTGTATTAATTCGGTATCCATTGGTTCCTGAGAAGAAAAGACCCAATTCTAAATTTCCAGCATAAGCATCACTTAGTCGATCAGCAATACAAAAGCCAACAACTTTAGCTTCAACACCACGATGACAGGGAGCAACACAGTTAGAGATACATTTGATTGCTGGGCCTGTACGCGTATCGATAAGAGCGTGTAAATTGGTACGTACTCCACGAGCAGGATACCCTACTGGTGACTTCATGAGAGTAATATCTTCCTCTTTTGCATCCAACAAAACTTGCTTAAACGTCTCACTCGCATCACACTCTTGTGTTCCGATAAAACGGGTTCCCATTTGAACCCCCGATGCACCTAATGCCATCATTTCATCAATATCGCTCTTATCCCAAACACCGCCTGCTGCAATAACAGGGATACCGCCCCATAATGCCGCTTCTTCGACGACAGGACGCACCAAATTTTCAAGCTGAAACTCATCCATTGCGCACTGCTCATACGTAAATCCTTGGTGACCGCCACTTTTTGGTCCTTCTAAGATCACTGCGTCAGGAAGGCGGTTATAACGCTTTTGCCAACGTTTGCAAATAATCGAGAGGGCTTTAGGAGAGGAAACGATAGGAACCAAAGCAACATCGGGATAATCCACGGTAAATTCTGGCATATTTGTCGGAAGTCCCGCACCTGTAATGATAATATTCGCACCTGCTTCACACGCATCTGTAACAACACGACCATAATCATTAATCGCATACAAAACATTACACGCTAAGGGTGCATCACCACAAATCTTACGGGCATTATCAAAAATAGCTTTGAGCCCTTTTTTCGAATAAAAATTATCAGCTTCCAATGGTCTCTCTGCCACTAAGCGATCGGCATGGATTTTATTCTCATAATACCCAGTGCCTACTGAGCTAATAACACCCAATCCACCCTCACGTGAAACCGCGCCTGCAAGCTGATCCCAGCTGATACCAACACCCATTCCCCCTTGAACGATAGGGACAGGAATAGTGTATTTTCCAATTTGAAGTGGTTTGAAACTCATTAGGATACCTTTATGCGGGCGAATTTTCGTTTACCGATTTGTAAGACGTACTCACCTGCTTCTAACTGCAACTGTTCATCGTCTATTTTGTCTTGGTTTATTTTAACAGAGCCTTGCTTAATCTCCCGCCGTGCTTGAGAAGTAGAGGAAGTAAGATTGGTATCAACCAATGCTTTTGCAATCCAAATAGCGCCCTCAAACGTAAATTCCTCCATTTCAAGGGGAATTTCACTTTGAGCATGAACTCGCTGAAACTCTTCCGCTGCTGCTTGAGCTTCTGCTTCACTGTGAAAACGGCTAGTAATCTCTATTGCCAAAGCTTCTTTCACTTTTTTAGGGTGAAGAGACCCCTCTTCAACCCCAATTTTCAATGCTTCGATCTGATCCAACGTTTGACTGCTCAAAAGTTCATAATAACGCCACATCAAGGTATCGCTAACACTGAGGATTTTCCCGTACATATCATTGGGAGCATCGGCAACAGCGATATAATTGCCCAAAGATTTTGACATTTTCTGGACACCGTCAAGCCCTTCTAAAATAGGCATCATAAGGACAGCTTGCTCTTTTCCTACCTCGTAGGCACGTTGCAAGTGACGACCCATCAAAAGATTGAATTTCTGATCGGTTCCCCCAATTTCAATATCACTTTTGAGATGAACGCTGTCATACCCCTGAAGAAGTGGATAGATAAATTCACTGATCGAAATGGAGATACCCGCTTTATGCCGTTTATCAAAATCATCTCGCTCTAACATCCGTGCCACATTGAAGGTAGTGGTTAGCTCTAGCATCCCTGCAGCGCCTAGCTGATTAATCCACTGAGCATTGAAAACAACGGTCGTTTTTTGAGGATCAAGGATTTTAAATACTTGCGTTTTATAGCTTTGGGCATTGAGTTCAATTTGTGACGGTAATAATTTCTTACGTGTTTCATTTTTACCCGTCGGGTCACCAATTTGCGCCGTAAAATCACCAATCAAAAATTGGATATGTCCCCCATACTGCTGAAAAGTAGCCAGTTTTTGCAACAAAACAGTGTGTCCTAAATGCAAATCAGGAGCAGTAGGATCAAATCCTGCCTTGACGGTATAAGTTTCCCCTTTTTCAAAATAGGCTTTTAGCAGGGCGGTAAGTCGCACCTCATCAATAATTTCAGCCGTTCCCCGACGAATTTCTCGCAATGCGTCATTAATTTTTTGTTCACTCATTCTTTATCCTTGGTTTCGGTACGCATCATCGGTCCGAAAAAATTGTATGATTTTCCCTTTTTTATCGAGCTTTGAGCGGAGCTTATTCAAATCACTTTCCAATGTTTGAAACTCCATTTCGCAATACTGCGTATGCTCAGAACGCTCTTTACCCAATTCAATACTATTAATATCTGCCCCCATTTTCGCCATGTAGGTCAACAAATCGGCTAATGCACCTTGCGCATTGGGCATACTGATAATAAGATGATAACGATTTAGTTGCTCTTTTTTCCATCGTACAAACAGCATTGGTTCGTGGGTTTCAATCATACTTGTCGCATGCTTACACATTTTGTGGTGAACATGCGCTTTTCCCTCTTGCAAAAATGCTACTACTTCATCACCAGATTTTGGATGACAACAATAATCGAAAACAGCATCCGAGACACTGTGATTAGAAAGCACTTCAATCGAAGCAAAAAGATAGGATTTCAATTTAAACCGATCACGCGTCCAAAAAGCACCAAAACGGCTATTTTCTTGTATCGCCTCTTTAAGTCGATTAAGAACCTCTTTGAAAAAATCCAGTTCTTTAGGAATACGATACCATTGATCCGAAAACTCTACTTTTTCTAATACCTCTTGAACCTTATCTACAGGTAAACGAAGAACTGTTGACAAAATATTAATACCGCTTTGATGATCGATAGCACGAATACGCTGATTACAATTAGCACGAATACTTGATTTTGCCCGTGATGTTTTTACCGCATCCATCCACGTACATCGAGTTATCTTTTTACCCTTCGGTGCCGTTGTGATTTTAACGATATCACCATTGTGCAACTCATTCAATAAGCTTGCTTTTTCCTTGTTGATCAAACAGCCCTCAGCACTATCGCCGACTCCTGTATGTACCGCGTATGCAAAATCAAGCGCAACAGCACCACGAGGGAGGGTAAAGACTTTGCCTTTTGGTGAAAAAACACTAATATCTTCACTGTAAAGGTCATTTTTAATCAACTCATAAAACGCTTCAACTGATTCATTTTGGTATTGAAGGTTGTGAAGCCATTCTAAACTTATCGCATTGTTTCCACCGCTCTTGTATTTCCAATGAGCAGCAACCCCAAGCTCTGCCGTACGGTGCATTTCATACGTTCGAATTTGAACTTCAAAAATAGCACTCTCATCAAAAACTGTCGTATGAAGCGTCTGATACCCGTTTTCTTTGGGGATTGCAATATAATCTTTGAATCTCGCACTCAGTGGCTGAAAATGTAAATGTACCATTCCAAAAACTTTGTAACAATCAATCGGATTTTTCACCAAAATACGAACAGCTAAGAGATCCAGAATCTCATCGATACTAATCCCTTTTCGTTGCATTTTCAAGTAAATGGAATAGTTGTGTTTAACACGACTTAGTATCTCAAAATCTTCTTGACACATTCCATTGGAGAGCAGAATTTGGGTCAATTTTTCGCAAAATAGATTTAACCTTTGGTTGATCGAACGGTAATTTTTTTCTAAATACGCTTCTATGGATAGTTTATCCTCAGCAAAAAGGTACTGAAAACTCAAATCTTCGAGCAAATTTTTAAGAAAAGAGATACCGAGACGGTGTGCAATGGGGGAATAAACAACCAATGTTTCTTCAGCAATCCGGTGTTGTTTAGCAGGTGAGAGAGCATCGAGGGTAAGCATATTATGGAGGCGATCACAAAGTTTGACCACCAAAACACGAACATCTTCGATGGAGGCAAGGAGCATTTTACGAAAAGTAAGAGCAGATACAACGAGTTTTTGATCCGAATCGGACGGAATAAGTTCTGCATCCCGAATCGCATCAATTTTGGTCAACCCCTCTACAAGATGGGCAACATCCTCGCCGTAATCAGCTCCTATCTCCTCGATAGTCGTTGCTGTATCTTCGACCACATCATGCAGTAATGCGGCAATAACCATTGCTTCATCGCCCGTGAGCTCCGCAACCAATGAAGCCACCAAAATCGGATGAACGATGTAAGGTTCACCACTTTTACGGGTTTGTCCTACATGCGCTTCCGATGCAAACTTATAGGCACGTTCAACCGCTTCGGAGCCAGATACAGATGTACGTAAGAGCGCTATTGCACTCTCTACATCATTAATTTTTTTAATAGCTTCAATATCGATTTGATTCAACGATGGCTCGATATAAAAAAGTTATGCTTTGTCTACGAAACCTATGATGGTAATATGCCCTTCAGCAATCTCCATCAAAGCAACATCGGCAGCTTTAGCTTTTTTCAAATCTACATTGAGCTTTGTTGGTGCACCATTTTGAAGTTGTTCTGACCGTTTTGCCACGGCGAGCGCCAATTGGTAGCGATCAACGTTTGCTGTTTCTAATGCTTTTGCTGTTAATTGTTCAAGTCTCATCTAAAATCCTTCTATCTAAAATTTATTGTACGATTGAGCAACTGCTTAAGTCACCTTGGATAATGCTCAAAAGATTGCCGGGAGTAAACATATCACATACGATAATAGGAAGCTTATTCTCTTTTGCTAATGC